>CALVIC010000010.1 GCA_944329365.1 uncultured Bacilli bacterium | reverse complement strand
TATAATCTTCTTTGGTTAAATCTTTTTCTTTGGGGCTACCACTGCCAACACCTGCATTAGGATATAATTCAGGATGATTTACAAATTTTCTTTTCCAAGTTTTAACTGTATGTATTCGAATTTTCAGATACTAAGACAAGAGACAGTAGAAGAATAGTTCCTATTACCAAAGTCTTGTTAAATGACCTTAAAATGCTCTATGAGCAGGATAAAAAAGACTACTATGGATTTAATGATGACTTCTTTGTGGTTTCTGATGCTAAACCTATAGCTGATTCTAATATATATCTTAGAAGAACTAAACTAGCTACACTTGCAGGTTTAAAGATTATTAGAATTCATGATTTTAGACATTCCTGTGCATCACTGTTAATTAATAAAGGTGCTAACATTCAGGTAGTTGCTAAATATTTAGGACATACTAAAATAGAAGAAACATTAAAAACTTATTCACATTTATTCATTAGTACTTTAGATGAAATAATAAATGTTATAGATACTTTAGAAGATAACAAAACCGATGATTAGTTTTCATCGGTATTTTTGTTTTCAAGATTGTATTTAGTTTCTTTTATTATTCTATCCTTATCTCTTTTATTTTTTTCATCTTGATATAATATTTTAAATCTCACGATTTCCTTATTTACAAATTCCTTAACTTTTTTATTTTTTGATTTTAGGCCTTTAAAAAACATATATTTTTCGTTAAAAGAATTTGCAATACCATATTCTCCTGTAACAACTCCAGTATTGAATAAAAGGCAGTCGATTTCATTTAATAATTTATCATTGGAATCAATTTTTGATATTATATATTCGTATATTTTCCAGCAAGATAATGAAACATCAAATAATCTGCATAAATCAATTACTTTTGTATAACTATCATAATTATCATTTTCTTTTAAATACTCAAGTACATCATCACCTAATTCATCATTATATTCGCCAATTAAGTAATGTATATAATTAGAAATTTTATAATAATCATTTGCTTTTAACAATTCCATACAAAGTTTTAAATTATTATATTTTTCTTCATTATAATTAGAACTACCTGTTAGATTAATATGACTGTATGAATTGTATAAATTGCTATTTGGATTATCTTTTATTCTTTGCTTAAGTAGATTTCTTAAATCTTCGGGATATTTTTCAAACAAGTCGTTTAAGAAGAACTCGTCTAACCTATTAAATTCACTATATCTAAAATTTTCTAACAATATACAAATTTCAGTATAGTTATATTCTTCTATAATCTTTTTCTCAGTATGGGGGTTATATAATATTTCACCCATGATTCCCTTAGTAATACTATTATATTTTTTTATTATATTTAGTGCATAATCTTTATGTTCTTTATTAATTACTAAATCAATGTTATTAAATATAAGTTTTACTATCCTAATTTCCAAATTTTCGCTTTTAGTTTTTTCAGAAAATGCTATTAATTTATTTATAATATTTAGATCTATATTTCCTGCTCGAAGCATCGCCTCAATAATTTTTTCTGCTTTACTCTCATTGTCTATTGTAAATTGGTAGTTCTTATCTTTTTTTATTATTCCGAGTAATATGAATTCATTCCACTTTATTTCAATTATTTCCTTGCCATATTTTTCTAACGATCCTATATCAATTAAAAATCTTCCGGCATTATAAACATTCAAATTATTAATATCTTCATTGTCCATTGTATTTAGTATAGCTATAATTTCTTTAACGTTACCGTCATTAAAGTTTTTAATATATTCATTTAAGTAATTAGTTCTAAATTCTTCTTTTTCAGAATACTTTGCTCCTGGTATTTCATCAATAAAAAAGTTAAATAGCATTGCATATATATTTTGAATTTTATCTTTCTTTAATTTTTTATAGAATTTGCTATTTTTTAGTTTTGTATTTTTCCAAGCACTTACAGACTTATATAATTCATTTTTGCTATATACATCAATTTCATCATAATTATCATAAAATAACTCATATATTGGATTATAGTCAAATATATCTGTATTTCTTTCTAAATCACAATTAATATTAATTAATGCATGCAATGCATTCTTAGAATGTCGAGTAAAGAAAATATCAAATATTACTTTTATTGCCTTATATATTTTATCTTTATAATTTTCGTTAGGGTTTACCTTATTACTTATAAAAGATATTTTATTCATCCCTACTTCTTCGCAGTAATTGTAATTTATATCGCAAAAGTATTCAGCTAGTTTTATTCTGACATAATCATCTAAATCTTTATCAAATATAGTTGAATAAACTATCTCATGGATATTATAGTTGGCAAAACCTCTATTTGAATCAACTTTATCAGAAATCACTAAATTCTCTATAAATTTATCAAACTTTTCTATTATATTATTATCTACTGATATCATATATAAAATGGAAATTATACTTTTAAAATCATCAATCCATAAGTATTTATAACTTTGCAAAAATTCTAACAGTTTACCATATTTGTATTCATATGTATCATAATTTAATAATTTAGCAGATTCAGCAGGTAATTCACCAAACTTTTTAACTATCGAGTATATTATTCCAGAATCATATATTTTTTTGTATTTTTCCTCATATTCATTAACTAATGGAATAACCTCGATCATCTTATTGATTATTTCTTCTAACTCATTTAAAGATTTAACCGACTTTAATCTCTCGTTAAAATCTTCACCTAATAATATTTCTATATTTTTAGCCCCAGTTTTAATGCTATATACACGCCTATTAATAAATTCTAGACTAGCCATTATCTTCAATATATCTTTCCTAACGTTTTCAAATGTATTCTTGATTTTGTCGTATTCTTTACCATCTTTTGATTGTAATTCATCTATGTCTTTATAAATTATATTATGTCCAAATTCATTCATGGCATGAGATAACAATGTCGTCAATTGTATTTCACATAATAATCCTTTAAATTTATTAAAATACTTTTTTAACGAAACAGTTATGTTAATGCCATCATACTCCATAATGTCTTCTGATGGTCTATATGATTTAACATTAAATTCATCATAGATAATACTATTAAATTTTTTTAATTCTTCTTCATCATAAAAAATAACTCTTACACCACTAAGATCATTTATCTTCTTTATATCTTTACAAACGCCATTTATTATTTTTTCAGTCAACTTATTTTCCAATGAGTCATAAGATTTAACACGACTACTTAAAGACTGATATTTTATCCCGTTTTCAATAAGAATATTTTTTACTTTATTTTCAATATAAGATGTATATTCTACATATATCAGCTGAGATGATAAATACTCTTTCAACATTTGTTCTTTTGCTTTTTTAATTTTTTCAGACATATATTATCCTCCTTATAAAAGAAAAAACTACACTATAATTGTGTAGATTTATTATGATTTTATTATACTACTTTTACCTTAAAATGTCAGTAGATTCACTTCAATTTTAACAAAATTCGTTCCCCATTTGTTCCCAAGAATTTTCAAGAAATCAACAAACGCCTTACAAACCCTTATAAATACTGACTTAAAACAAAAAGTGAGCCGATTTCTCGGCTCTTCAGGGGGTTTGGTTAGCTACTCACTTTAAAAGCGTAAGCAGCTTGCATAGGCCGGAGTGCCTATGCTATAAAAAGTATACGAAATTTTATGAGTAAAGTCAACTTGAAAAAAACAGTTTTTTGTATTTTTGACACTTTTTAATCAAGACCTTCATTACCGCAAAGTTTTTCAGTTATTTCTTTATTTTCGGGTTCTAAATATTTCTTTGATTTTACAAAGTTTTCAGCATCTTCTTTGACTTTAACAAGCATATTATAATCGTTTTTTATATCAGCTAGTTTAAAGTTCATGTCACCACTTTGTCTTAGGCCAAATATTTCACCGCCGCCACGAAGTTTAAAGTCTTCTTCACTTATTTTAAAACCGTCATTTGTCTTGGTTAAAACTTCAAGTCTTTTGGTTTCTCTATCGCTGATAAGTATGCAGTAAGAGTCTAAATCATTACGCCCTACTCGCCCTCTTAATTGATGGAGTGCTGAAAGTCCAAAGCGATAACTATCGAAGATGATAATCATCGTCGCTTTAGGAACATCGACGCCGACTTCAATAACAGTTGTACTTATTAAAATTTTGGTTTTCCCTTCTTTAAAGTCATTCATCACTTGATCTTTTTCCTCATTACTGAGTTTGCCATGCATAAGACCTATTTTGCAGATTTTGCCAAAGGCTTTAGTAAACTTTTCTTCTAATTTATAAACGTTTTCTAAATCTATTTTGTCACTTTCTTCGATTAGCGGGGCGACAATATAGATTTGGTGACCTTTTTTTATTTCATCTAGAATCATATATAAAACTTCAGTTATTTGTTTTTCACTTTTTAAATAGGTTTTGACTGGTTTTCGGCCCTTTGGCATAGTTTTAATACTAGTTATATCCATGTCGCCATAAAGGGTTAAAGCGTAGGTTCTGGGAATTGGGGTCGCGCTCATGTATAAGATGTCTGGACTTTTTCCTTTGTTTCTTAAATTACTTCTTTGGTTTACACCAAAACGGTGCTGCTCATCAGTGATAACTAATCCGAGATTTTGATATGTTACATCTTCACTTATAAGGGCATGTGTTCCAATTATGATGTTTGCTTTGCCAGAAGAGATTAGTTCTTTTGCTTCTCTTTTTTCTTTTGATTTTAACTTACCAGTAAGTAGAACGATATTTAAATTAGGAAGGAGTTTAGTTATCGTATTATAGTGCTGCTGGGCAAGAATTTCTGTTGGGGCCATTAAGGCACCTTGGTAACCGGAGAGATAGTTTAAATACAAGCTGATTACGGCAACTATCGTTTTGCCGCTTCCGACGTCTCCTTGAAGTAATCTATTCATTCGGTAAGGACTCATCATATCTTCAGTTATTTCTTTAGCAGCTGTCAATTGATCTTTGGTCAATTTAAATGGCAGGTTATTTATAAATTCATAGATTTTTGTGGTGTCGAGGTTTCTTTGAATACCTCCTTCTTTTTGTTTTAGGTTCTTAAGATGCTCGATCTTAAACATGAATTCAAATATTTCTTCGTATTTTAAAACAGTTAGGGCTTTATCTAATTCTTGTTTACTGTTTGGATGATGAACTATTTTTACGGCTTCTTCTTTGGAGATGAAATGATATTTTTCACTTAGATAATTTGGAATTAGAGATTTTACTTTTGTAGTTTTTAAGGCACTAGCGATAAATTTGGCAATCTTAGATGAATTTATTTTAAAAGAAGCATGATAAACTGGAGTTATTTCTGGCTTGGTAAGAATTCCAAATTTCAGGTTACTAGCGGTAATAAGGTTGTGTTTTTGATCGTATTTACCAACAACAGTTAAAACGGTTCCAATATCAATTTTGGTCTTGAGAAAGGCCCGATTAAATATAGTGACGTTAGTGATGAAATCTCCAGTGTTTAGGCGAAATGACATTTTATTTAGTTTGCGATTAAAATGAAAGACGTTTGGTTTATTTTCGCATATTCCGCCAATAACTACTTTGTCGCCGTCTTTGATGGTTTGATGATCGGTGTTTTCGAGTATTTCATATTTAAATGGGTAGTATTCTATTAGGTCTTCAGCTGTGTATATTCCAAGTTCATTTAAATGTTTTTCACTACTAAGACCTATTCCTTTTATTTGACTTAGTTGCATATTTTTCTCCTTTTTTTAAAAAATTTTAAAAATATATTGACATATATTTTTTTTCTGATATTATATATATCACCAATTCAATTTATGTTGGATTGGCGCTAGTGTAAACTAGCCAGCCCCTTTTTATTCTTTTATTTGAGGTAGTCCTTCAGGGGGGACTATCTCTTTTTTTGCTTTCTAATATAATTATACTATGTTTTTCTTAGATTTCCTTTTTTTAAATGAAAAAAAGAGTTTTTTAACTCTTTTTAGTTTTCCTCTTTAGATTCTGTCATACGCTTTGTAACTATTATTGAAACGATTATACAAAGCAGTCCTAAAAGAATAACGGTAATTGAGGCATAAGCAGAGGTTGCAGGTACTTTGACATCGCCACCTAAGTCAACCATGCCTCCTGGAGGAGTAACGATTGGGGCTTCACCATTTTGTTCGTAATTTAAAGCTATCGTTAAATCACTGGCCAAATTGGCCGGCTGAGTTGTCGTTTCACTGTTATATGTGACAGTGACCTCGAATTTTGTTTCGGCGCCTGGACTTAGAGTGTCACCTTCAGATATTCCAGAATAGCTAAAGATGATAGCTGGATTTTCTGTTTCAGTGGTACTTATTTGGTTTAAAATAGCTTCGATACTTCCACGATTTCGAACAGTAATTTCGTATGTCATGGAGTCACCCGGTAAGGTTAAATTGGTTTTAAATGTTGCAGTATCATCGGTAAAGCTTGGATCTTCACGATTAGAGGCACTACCGATTACTTTTCGGCTAGTAATTCCAGTTATGGCAACGTCAAACAACTTGTCGTCAGCTTTAACTAGATTGCCTGGAATCATAAATAAACTTAAAATTAATACTGCAAAAATAATTAATTTGTTTTTCATAACTATCTCCTCGATTTTACTATACAATATAATTGTATCAAAACATTAAAAAAACAACAAGATGTAAAATGTTGTTTTTTGTTTTTAATGTAAATTAATTAGTGAGGTTTTTATAATAATTAAATCTTTTGATGGCTGCTTCTTTGTTGAGTTTAAGCATATTGTCAGCTTCTTCTTTATTAACATTTTTTAACATGGAGTATCTGGTTTGGGTATTTAGATATTCTTCATAAAGATCAAAATTAGGATTTTTGGTGTCTAAGGTGAAGGTTTCAGTGGTTCCATCGTATCTAAACAATGGGAAATAGCCACATTTAGTGGCAAGGGCTTCAGAAGAAATACTTTGTCCCATTCCACCTTTAAGACCATGGGATATGCATGGACAGTAGGCTATTATTAAAGCTGGACCTTTATGTTTGATAGCTTCACTTAGAGCATTGATTGTTTGAAGCATATTACCACCTAGGCATATTTGAGCAACATAGGTGTTTGGATAGGACATGGCAATTCGCGCCAAATCTTTACGGTAAGTCTTTTTACCACGGCTGGCAAACTGGGCAACCATACCTTCTGGAGTAGCTTTCGATACTTGACCACCGGTATTAGAATATACCTCTGTATCTAAGACTAATATTTTAACATTCTCACCACTAGATAGGACGTGGTCGATACCACTAAAACCAATGTCGTATGCCCAACCGTCACCACCTATTTCCCATATGCTTTTGGCAGGAATATAATCTTTAAATGGTTTTAATTCCGGATATTTTTCATAATCGATTTGATTAGAGATTTCTTTGGTTATTTCGTAATCGTCTTCGTTTTCCAACCATTTAGTAAACAGATGGTCTCTACCCTTTTGCATAATGGTTCGAATTTGGTCGCGTTTGTTTTCGTAGCCCATCAAGATACCGTAACCGAATTCCGCGTTGTCTTCGAAAAGACTGCTGGCCCATGGAACTTGGTACGGAGCATTCGGAAGTTCACCACCATAGATTGATGAACAACCGGTAGCGTTGGCAATTATCAAATTGTCACCAGTCAATTGAGTAAGTAATTTGATGTAGGCCGTTTCACCACATCCGGCACAAGCCCCGTGGAAGCAGAATTTAGGCTGAATAAATTGGCTTCCTTTGATGGTCTCTTTTTTGAAGTTATGTTTTTCGGTAACGTTTTCGATTAGATAATCAAATATAAGATCATTTTTACTATCTTTTAGACTTTCAAAGGCCAAAGCTTTATTACCTCTAAGGCCAGGACAGGTGTTTATACAAACGCCACAACCAGTACAATTTTTGGCAGATATAGCGATTATATAATAATGATTTGGAATACCTAGGGCCGGTTTACATTCTCTTTGAATGTAACCGGGTGCGGATTTATATTCTTCTTCGTTTAATAAAAATGGTCTAATGACACCATGAGGACAAACTAAGGAACACATGCCACATTGAATACAATTTTCTTGAATCCATTTTGGAACAAATTCGCTGATATTTTGCATTTCTGGTTCGGTATGAATGAATGTTCCATCTTCATACCCAGAAAAATCTGAAACTTTAAGTTTTCCTCCTTCGCGATGAGATAGAGCATCATAAATGGTTTTCGAATTGAAGTCTAGTTCTTGGGAGCTTGTGTCTAGTTTAACGTGCTTTATCATGGCATCGACGTCTTTTAGAGATTTAAGGTTATTTTCAGCAACTGTTTTAGATTTAACGGCAAATTTTTTAATAATATATTCTTCTAATTTTTGAGTGGCTTCTTTTTCGTCTATGAGATTAGTAAGATTAAATATGGCTTTTTCCATAATCATACTTATTTTACGATTTAGGTTATTTTCTCTAGCTATTTTATCAGCGTCGATAATATATAAAGAGATGTTTTTGGTATTTAAAGTCTTTTTAAAAGGCTTTAGAGCTTCCAAGATTTCTTCTTCAGTTTTAGAGGTGTTTATTAGAAGTGTTCCATTTTCTTTGATATCAGAGATTGGATCAAAGTTTTCTAAATAAGTATCTTTAGATATAACAACTAATTCCGGATTGTGAACAAAGTAAGTCGATCTAATTTTTTCTTTAGAAAATCTTAGATGGCTGGCGGTTACCCCACCCGACTTTTTAGAGTCATATTCAAAGTATCCTTGAACATATTGATTTTCTTTGGTTCCAATTATATTTATCAAAGATTTGCTACAGCTGACCATACCGTCACTACCATAACCGTATATCAAAAATTCAGATGTATGGTTAGTATTGATGTTTGAATATTTTAAGCTTAAATTAGTAACGTCATCGTCGATACCGATTGTAAATTCGGGCTTAGGATTATCTAACATGTCATAGACAGCTTTTATCATACCTGGAGTTGTATCTTTACTAGAGAGGCCATAACGTCCTCTGGCGACTTTTATGTTTTTATCTCTAAGGACAGATGAAACATCTAGATAAAGGGGCTCACCCGCACTTCCGGCTTCTTTGGTTCGGTCAAGAACGGCAATCTTTTCAGTAGTTTCTGGTAAAACATCAAGGAGATATTTTGAACTAAATGGACGATATAGGTGAACTTCGATAAGTCCAATTTCACCACCTAGATAATCGATTGTTTCTTTGATTGTTTCACAAACTGAGCCCATGGCAACGATTACTTTTTTAGCTGTTTTACTTCCGTAGTAATTAAATGGTTTATAGTTTTTACCAGATAACTTATTGATTTCCTGCATATAATGGTTGACGATATCCGGAGTTACATTATAAAAACGATTTCGAGATTCAGTTATTTGAAAATAAATATCAGGATTTTGGTTTGTTCCACGAGTTACAGTGTTTTTAGTTAAGGCCCGGCTTCTAAATTTTTCTAAGGCATCAATTGGAATTAAAGGTTTTATGTCTTCTTCGTCTAAAATTGTTATTTTGTTTAATTCATGGCTAGTTCGAAAGCCATCAAAGAAATGAAGAAATGGAAGGGATGCTTTTAAGCTCGAAAGATGGGCAACTAGGGCCAAATAATAAGCATCTTCAACTGAGGAAGAAGCAAGCATGCATATGCCAGTACTTCTGACACTATAAACATCTTGATGATCGCCAAAGATACTTAGGGCATGGGTCGAGAGACTTCGGGCAGCTACATGCATGACGAATGGCCACATTTCACCAGCTATTTTATAAAGATTTGGAATCATTAAAAGAAGTCCTTGGCTAGCTGTATAAGTGGTTGCTAGAGTTCCGGATTGAAGCGCTCCATGGACAAGTCCAATAGCACCAGCCTCACTTTGCATTTCAACAACTTTAGGAATTTCACCAAAGATATTTTTCTTACCTTCCCCACTCCATTTGTCGATATTTTCAGGCATTGGTGTTGATGGGGTGATTGGGTAGATTCCAGCTAGTTCAGTAAAAAGATATGAAGCTCTTGAACAGGCTTCATTTCCATCAGCGATTATTCGTTTCATATTCATTCCCCCTATTTTTGACATTTTTCATTATCTGGAGCAGTAACTTCGTAATTAAACTTAGTTCCGTTAGAAGATGTAATTACAACTTTTACGTTGTTTGTATATGGTTTTTCAGTCATTGGATTTTCGAGGTTTTGATCGATGTGACCACCTTCGACAGTCACTCCATTTACCTCTCCACCGTTTTTTAGAATATCGACGCTTAACACTGTTTTCCCACCGGCATTTGGAAGGACGCTGGGATATTCAGTTACTAAGGTTTTTGCTCCTTCGATAAGGTTTTGATTTTGGGCGAGGCAAGTTTGATAACGACCATTTTTGATATTACTGTCGATGGCAATTATCGCTATAGTTCCAATAATTCCCAAGATGACAATAACTCCTAATAGTTCAGCTAAGGTAAAGGCTTTTTTATTCATTTAAACTCCTCCTTAGATTATTAACTTGCGCTTCAAAGTTATCATGATTCGTTATGTATGAACCAACGACGACTAAATCGGCATCTTTAACTTTTTTGATTGTTTCGTCATTAATCCCACCATCGATTTCAATTATATAGTTTAAGTTATTGGATTCTCGATATTTTTTGAGGTCTTTTATTTTAGAAGTGACATCGATAAATTTTTGACCTCCGGCTCCCGGATGGACAGACATTACTAAAACTAAGTCAACTTGGTTTAAGTATTTATATATGGTTTTAGTTTCGGTTTCTGGATTAAGGGCAAGACCTACTTTAACATTCTTGTTTTTAATGTATTTAATGATGTCTTTAGGATTAAATGTAGCTTCGATATGGAAAGTTATATATTCGGGTTTTACTTTAATTACTTCATCGACGTATTTTTTGATGTCTATAACCATGAGATGGATATCTTTAGGATTAGTAACGCTAGTTGTTTTGTCTATTATTTCCTTAAATGGTAAAGTTGGACGAGAGGTAAATTTCCCGTCCATAACGTCAAAGTGCATATAATCGGTAACTTCGTTTAATTTAGTTATTTTGTTTTGGTCATCTTGAATGGTTAGAAATGAACCTGATATTTTCATATTTATCACACTTTCTTGTCTTGTAAAAAACTTAAATAATTTTCGTAACGACTTTGGAGAATTTCGCCTTTTTTGACTTTTTCTTTAACGAGACAGCCGTCTTCCTTGACATGGATACAATCTCTATATTTACATTCAAAGTTATTAAATTCGGTAAAATTATTGCGGATGTCTTCTTTGGTTAGATTAGAGAGATCTAGTGCGGAAAAGCCTGGGGTATCGGCAACTAAACCACCAGCTAGTTCGAGGGCTTCGGTGTGTCTAGTTGTGTGTTTACCTCTATTTAAGGCTTTAGATATTTCGTTTGTCTGTAAGTTCAAACTCGGATCGATTTTATTAATCAAGGTCGATTTGCCGGCTCCACTTTGGCCAGTAAAAACGCAAAATTTATCTTTAAACGTTTGTTCTATTTCAGTAATTTGATTATTTAGAAATACTTTATAGCCGAGATTTTGATAGTATTTTAAGATTGGTTTTATCTTTTCTTTTTCTTCTTTGGTAAGTAAATCTTGTTTAGTAAAGACGATAACTGGATTTATGTGGTTATATTCACTGATTAAAATAAGCTTGTCTAAAAGAGCGGAAGAGAAATCCGGCTCCTTTAGACTTGTTATAAGATAAGATGTATCAACATTAGATACGGGAGGTCTTGGCAAAATGTTTTTACGAGGTTTAATTTCTAAAATGTAATGGTTTTTTTCATCAAATTCTACATAATCACCGACTAAGGGTGTTTGTTTTAAGTTTCGAAATTTACCCCGAGCTTTACATGTGTAATTTTGATTTCCAGCTTTGATGGTGTAGTCATTGCTTAATAATTTGATAATCCGGCCAATCATTGATTTTCAGTACTTTCAGTTGGAGTTTGGGCTTGATCGTTATTTTCAGGTTCTGGTTCTTCCGGAGTTTGAGCTTCATTTTTGACAACACGTATATTTAAAATGTCACCTTTTTTTACTTCACCACCATATTGTTTATTTTGACTAATTATTGTTCCGTTTTCACTGGTTGGGTCAACAACATATGTAACATTTAAGGTTACACCATTTTCTTCGCAGAACTGTCTGACACTGGTTTCGCTGTATCCACCTTCGACAAAGTTTGGATAACTAGTATACACATTTGGAATGATTAGAGTAATAGTATCACCTTTGCCGAGTTTTTCACCTGGTTCGACATCTTGGTCTAAAATGGTTCCTTCTTTGGCATTATCAGTATTTGGAACTCTTTTTGGTTCAGTTATTACTTTAATGCCTTTGGCTTCCAACTGAGCTTTGATTTCGTAATAGTTTTTACCTTCATAATCTTCGATTTCGATTTTGTCGGTTCCTTTGGATACTATCAAGGTAATTTCTGTACTTTTTTTAACAGTTCGGCCAATTCCCGGTTCGGTGTCGATAACGTGATTTTTCTTGACTTCGTCACTGTTTTCTTTTTTTGTTTTTTCAGCAACTGTAAATCCTTCTTCTTCTAGGGTGCTTTCGGCTTTATTGACTGTCATACCTGAAACGTCTGGTATTTCGATTTCCTGATTGTTCATAATTCTTGGAACTATTAAAAATACTGTAATTAAAGCGATAATTAGAACGACAATAATACTTCCGATAATTATTAAGGCTTTATTCATTTTTTTATCTTTTTTCTTTTCATCTTGGTCTTCGCGGCGTGCGGAACGCGATTCTTTATTTTTTGGAGAATCTTCGTTATCAAAACCAGTTTCCGGGTAATCGTATTTTATTTTAGGCTCGTTAAATCTTTCAGGGGCTAGAGCTGTTTTTAGGTCATCGTGCATTTCCATAGCTGATTCATAACGGTTTTTAGGATTTTTAGCTGAGGCCCTTAGAATAATGTTTTCGATACTTTGCGGCATATCTGGGTCGTATTCACAGATGCTCGGAAGCGGTTCTTTCATATGTTTAAGGGCAACTTCAACTGGATTGTCACCTTTAAATGGAACGTGACCTGTTACAAGTTCATACATAAGGATACCTAAAGAATAGATATCACTTTTGATAGTAGCTGCTCCACCATTGGCTTGCTCTGGTGGGATGTAATAAACGGTTCCCATGACACTGTTGGTTTGGGTTAGGTCGCCAGAGTTTAGAGCCACAGCGATACCAAAGTCCATGATTTTAACGGTTCCATCTTCGAGGATGATAACGTTTTGTGGTTTGATATCACGATGAATAATGTAGCTTTCGTGAGCATGGGCGATGGCTTTAGTAAGCTGCAACATAATGTCTATTACTTCTGGAAGTGTTAGACTTCCACGTTTTTTGATTAATTGTTTTAAGGTTTTTCCTTCAACGTATTCCATGACGATAAAGTATTTACCATCGTCTTCGCCGACATCATAGACTTCAACGATGTTTGGGTCGTTTAATGAGCTTGCGGAAATTGCTTCGCGCTGGAAACGACGGACAAATTTTTCATCACTAGCCAAATCTCCGCGAAGAATTTTGACGGCAACTCTACGATTGAGAATTGTATCTTCGGCAAGATAAACGTTTGCCATTCCTCCTTCGCCTATTGACCTAATTATTTGATAACGGTCATTAATCATATCCCCTTTATTTACCATTATTGATCCTCCTTCTTTAGATAAGCAACTGAGATATTGTCGGTTCCACCTCGGTTATTACATTTATAGATTAGTTTTTGTAACTTTTCATCGATTGAAAGATTACTATCTAAAACATTTTCAATTTGATCGTCTTCAAGCATGTTAGTAAGGCCATCACTACAAAGTAGGATTCCTTCGACATCAGTTTCAACGTCAAAGATATCCATTTCAACACTGATATTGGTTCCTAAGGCTCTCATTAGGACGTTTTTTCGCGGATGATGTTTGGCCTCTTCGGGAGTTAATTCGCCTGATTTTACAAGCAAATTAACTAAAGTGTGGTCGTTTGTTATTTTGTATAATTTTTTATTTTTGATAACGTAACCTGATGAATCACCTATGTTGCCAAATAGTAGAAAGTCTTTTGTCAGCAGGGCCATAACTATGGTCGTCCCCATACCGGCACTTTCAGGGTTCTTCTCGGTATATTTATATAGAAGCATATTAGCTTCACTGACAACTTCTTTTAGAAAACTGATGGCATCTTCTTTATTACCAACGGTACTGGTATCGGTAAATCTTTTACCAATATGAGTGATGGCAATCGATGAGGCGATTTCACCACCTTTATGGCCACCCATACCGTCCGCAACAATCATCAGGACTTCACCAGTTTGATTTTTAACTATTGTAACGCTATCTTCATTATGGTCCCTGACTTTGCCGGGATCAGTTAGGTATGAAAATTCCATTATTTTACCTCCTCATAATTAGATCTTAATTGGCCGCAAGCTGCCGACACGTCGCCGCCAAATTCTTTACGGATAGTTACACTTATCCCTTGTTTTTTTAGTAAGTCGTAAAAGTGCATGCGAGCTTTTTCTTCAGTTTTTTCTAAGTTTATGTGACTTGTTTCATTATACGGGATTAAATTGACATAACAGTTTAAGCCTTTTAAAAGATGGGCAAGTTCATAAGCACATTCATCTGAATCGTTTATTCCTTTAAGCATAATATATTCAAAGGTTACACGTCTATGAGTTTTATCGATATAATCTTTGATAGCTGCCATTAGTTCTTTAAGTGGATATGCTTTGTTGATTTTCATAATGGAGCTTCGAAGTTCATCGTTTGGGGCATGAAGTGAAATAGCTAGGTTGACTTGGAGGTTTTCGGCGGTAAATTCTCTTATTTTAGGAACGATACCACAAGTTGAAACGGTTATATGTCTAGCTCCTATTTCCAAGCCTTTACCACTGTTGATGATTTTAATAAAATTCATAACGTTATTATAGTTATCAAAGGGTTCACCTATTCCCATGATAACGATATGAGTGATTTTTAGATGCGAATCTCTTTCAACTTCCATAACTTGTCCAACCATTTCAGAGGTTTCTAGGTTTCTGACTTTTTTTAGTCTACCACTTTCACAAAATATGCATCCCATATTACAACCTACTTGAGTTGAGACGCATAAACTTATACCATAATCGTGAATCATTAAAACAGCTTCAACCTTATTGCCATCAGCTAGTTCGAAGAGGTATTTGTAAACGTCTCTTCCTGTTTGCTTGGCAATAATTTGGGGTTTATCTATTTTAAAGTCTTCTTTTAACTTAATAATCACGTCTTTTTTGATATTGGTCATTTCATCAAAGGATGTTACTTTCTTTTTATAAAGCCAGTCATAAACTTGGGTAGCTTTAAATTTTTTCTGACCAATACATTCAAAATAATTTTCTAATTTTTCAAGTGTTTGTCCATATATATTCATAAATTCCACCCTACCATTCATTATAGCAAAAAAATATAAAAAATAATAGAATTTGCATCTATTATTTATAGTTTATATGTTTATTTTCAGTAATATTTTTAAAGGTTTACATTTATATTACAATTTTACAATTAAAAGAGATTGTCTTTTTAGACAAATTCCATGATTAAGCAAACAATAAAGAAAACAGCACCTAAGACGGCAGTGAGTCTTGTGATAATAAGTTCACTACCACGCTCTTTACGATGAGCGAACAACTCATCGTTACCACCTAAAATCGCACTTGAAGCACTTTCAGCTTTGTTACTTTGTAAGATGACGATTGCGATTAAAAGAATTGAGATAATTATTAACAATATTTCCATGTTATCCCTCCAACTTCATATAATTTACCACATTTTACTAAAAAAAGCAACAAGTTATGTTACTTTTAAAGCATTAATCTTCCTTGATATGGATTAAGCCTTTTTCAACTTCTTCTAGTGCTCTACCAATGGATTTTGCTGATTTATATTCGTTTTCTGGCATTTGATAATGCTTAGTTTCGTCCATTTCTTTGGCTCTTTTAGAAACTATGTTTACTAACAAATATTTTGAGCTTATTTTTTGCATAATTGAATCAATTGATGGATATATCATTTTCTCACGCTCCTATATGTATAGGATATACCTAATTTCTTTTAATTTCAAGGCTTTAGTTAAAATTTGACATTTATTTAACGCATTTTCTTAGGCCTTCTAAAACCTCAAACATAGCATAAGTATCTTGGGCGCAGTATTCGATTAATTTATTATATTTGTAATTATATTCTTCTTTAGAATAATTATTAAAATTTGCATAGGTTATGAGAGCTTCGACTCCGTTTCCGATGTCCATACCTTCATAAGTTAGGTTTGATAGTGACGGAAGAACTTTTTTAATGGAAAATGAGCCATTCATGTTAGGACTATAGTAATTTGGAAGGGAAGCTTGTTCTTTGGTAAAACCAAGTTTTTCATACAGTTTGGTGTTTGACTTAACAATGTTTAGAAGGTCCACTATATTGTTTCTAACGGATAAAAGTTTTTCTTTATATTCTGGGAATATTTCAGATAGCTCTTTAAGTCTCGTTTTTTCAAAAGCATCATTATAAACCAAAACAGTTCCATCGTCTTTAATTAGGCTACATAGGGTTTTAACTAATTCTAATCGATGATCATTTAAGTCTTTGGCAAGATAGCCATAGTGATCTTTTTGTTTGTCTAATTTTCCTTCTTCTTTTTGAATGTGAAGGGAAAATTGGAAGACTGATTGAGTATAAGGGTGCTCGCCCTTAAATCTTGGAAGTGGACACGGGAAGGTTTCAAAGTCTAAATGATAAATTGGATATTTAATTTGAGCTAATCCGGCTTTGATTTTGGCTTTATCTATGTATGAGGTGTTTGTTTTGATAGAATGTTTTTGAATTCTGTTTTTTTCACGGTTTAGGTATTCGTCTGGAACATCGACGATTTTATAATATCCTTTTTTTAT
Organism: uncultured Bacilli bacterium; assembly: GCA_944329365.1. Taxonomy (GTDB): domain Bacteria; phylum Bacillota_I; class Bacilli_A; order RF39; family UBA660; genus Coprosoma. Next base: position 28,989 of record CALVIC010000010.1, on the reverse strand, counting down.
CAAGTCTTCACAGGTATAATTTATTCCGTCTTTTTTAAATCCTCGGCTGCTGTCTAGATAACTATATATACTGTTTTGTTTCGGAAGATAGTCAAAGCAAATATCTAGGCATGGACATTCAATTTCTCTAGCGTTTGGGCAGCACACATCTTTGGGAACTTCATGGTCTAGATATTTATCCAAGTACTTTTCAAGAAGAAGGCGATCTTCGTCGACTTTGGGCTGATATTCTTCAGTAAGTGAGGTTACATCGATTAAGTTTATAAGGTTTCCAGTTTTATTGGGAGAGTAATTTGGCATTTTATTTTTATAGGTTCCATCAAAGGTATAGTTTGGATTTAAAACAGCTAGATAATAGTTTATTTTTTTAGATTGATGTTTTTTTTCGATAAAATATCTTTGAACGGCTAAATCATATATGTAATGACCGGGTTTTGAGAAGCGGTCTAAAAGTTTGCTCTTGATTTTATCATATGTTTTTTCAGTCATTTTATCTTTTATCTTTTCATAAGAAAGCAAATTATATATGTTTCCTTCTTTTTTAAATATTGGTTCTTTGGCAATTTTAAGAAAGGTGTTTATGGTTGTGGATTTGGCTTCGATGATGTTTATTTCGGCCGATTCATTGTAAACGTCGACGTAACAGAGGTAGTCTAAGTTATTTATTTTACACTCGAATTTTGTTTGATTATGGGTTTTTCGCGAATAGTTAAACTTACCTGTAAATTGTCTTTGGGATTCTATAGCTGCTTCTCTTTCTACTTCGTTATAGTATGGAAGCATGGTTTTAAGGTGCTTTTCGTCTAGGGTTTCGCCACCCATTTCACTGAGCATGTCTTCAAAGTTCATGTTCATTTCTTCTTCGAGGTATTCGTCAAAGGATAAATCTTCAGTAGGAATATCCTTGTTTATATATCTTGGACATTTTGTATAATTGATAAATTTAGTTTTAGTTATTATCATTTCAATCACCTAATTTTATTATACTAGTTTTTTTAAAGAAAAAAGAGCTTTTTTGGTAAGTTCTTTTAGAATAGGCAAATTATTTAAGTTTGCCGATAATTAATTTTGGCGTAATTTGATAATCACTTATTTCAAAGCAATTTAGTATTTCTTCGTCGCTTACTTGTTTGTCGTTATAGTAGACGGTAATTAGGGATTCACCGTCGGTGATTTTATCCCCTACTTTTTTATTTAGGACAAATCCTACTTCGAAGTCAATTTCGTCGCCTTCTTTGAGTCTTCCCGCGCCTAATTTTCTCGCTAATTTTCCGATAGCCAGGGCATCAATTTTACTTATGTAACCCGATTTAGATGAGGTTATTGTTTTTGTATTTTGAGCTGTTTTTAAGCCTTCAATATTCCCGCCTTGAGCGATTATCCACTCTAAGAATTTGTGGTAAGCTTTACCATTTTGAAGGTTTTCTAAAGCTTTGGCTTTAGCTTCTTCTTCAGATATTCCTTTTTCCATAGACACCATTAGAGCGGCAAGGTCTAAGACTAGTTCTGTAACATCTTTTGGGCCTTTACCTTTGAGGGTGTTTATGCTTTCGATTACTTCGAGTGAGTTACCAACGGCAAGCCCTAGAGGTTCATACATATTAGTAAGCAGACAGGCAGTGTCTTTATGATAATGTTTTCCAATTTTGATCATTAGATTTCCTAGAGTTTTGGCATCTTCAAGATTATCGACAAGGGCACCTGTGCCAACTTTTAGGTCGATGACGATTTTGTTTGAACCACTAGCTAATTTTTTACTCATAACGCTTGAGGCAATTAGAGGAATGGAATCAACTGTTCCAGTGACATCTCTTAGAGCATATATTTTTTTGTCGGCTGGAACTAAGTTACCCATTTGACCAACTAGGGCAATTTGAATTTTTTTGACTTGGTTTTTAAATTGTTCAAGAGTCATTGAAGTTTTAAAACCGGGTATTGATTCTAGTTTATCGATGGTTCCCCCGGTGTGACCAAGGCCTCGCCCACTCATTTTGGCAACACTGACACCGAGCGAAGCGACTAAGGGCGCGAGGATAATAGTCGTTTTATCACCGACGCCACCAGTTGAATGTTTGTCGACGGTATCTATGCCTAGGTTTAAGGTTTCACCACTTTTTAACATTATGTCTGTTAGATTTAGGGTTTCTTCATCAGATAAACCTAGGAGGTCAATTTCAGTTAGAAAGGCCGACATTTGATAGTCTTTGATTTCTCCATTTAAAAATCCGTTTACGGCATATTCTAATTCTTCTTTAGTTAATTTTTGATTTTTTTCTTTTTTATCAATTATGTCTAATATGTTCATAAAAAATCCTCCTGCTTTTATTTTAATATAAGCCGGAGGAAAATGGTAGTATTATTTTACTTTAGGTGTGTTAAAAGGTGTAAAAATGATATTTTTTATGAAGCTATTTTAAGTTTTATTTTGAGAACAATTACCAGAGTGATCATCATCTATTTATATTTTGATTATAACTAAATATGTATTTCGTTACTTTTTATTTGGACGATATGACTTTTTTTAGTGCATTTATGACAGTACTTATTTGGTTTGCTTGTAAATAAAAATCTAGAGTTTGGGGATTCTAGATTATTCTTTAGGGAAAAGTTTTGATAAATTATTATTTAACATTTTAGAACTGCGCTCCGGGTTTTCATATAATAGTTTATATAACTCCGGGTAATTTTTAATAGCTGAAAGAATGTTTAAATCTTTTTTAGATACTCTTATGCTGTAATCGCTATCTTCACTGACAACAGATTGTTCACGACCTAAAGCAACGTCGGCTGAAAGGTCTAGGGTATCAAGTATTTTGATTAAAACGTTGAATCTCGGAGTACGTTTTCCTGACTCATATTGGGAAACTTCAGCCGGCTTGACACCTATTATATTAGCAAGTTCTGTCTGAGTTAATTTCTTTTGTTTACGTGCATTTTTTAGTGTTTCATTCAACATATTATCGTTATCCTTTCGTTAACTAATTATAACAAGCTTTGGTTATAAAGAAAATTAAATTAACTTTATGTTACTTAATTGCTTGATAATCACTTTAAGTTAATATATAATATAAATAGGAGGTCGAATATGAACGAATTAAAGGAGCTCAGACAAAAAAATAATTTTACTTGTCAGGATATGAGCGATAAATTAAATATCAGTAAACCTTTTTACTGGCAAATAGAAAACGGCCGAAGAAGGTTATCTTATATTATGGCAATTAAGATAGCAAAGATTTTTGATATGAAACCTGATGATATTTTTTACGAGGAATTAAAAAACAAGGATATTTAGTCCTTGTTTTTACTTGATAAAAATGTGACTTTTTCAGCGATGACCTCTGTTAGGTATTTTTTTCCTTCTTCTGTTTCATAATTATATGTTTGAAGTCGTCCTTTGATACCAACGAGGTCACCTTTTTTGCAGTAGTCAGTTGTACTGGTGGCAACTCCTTGCCATAATTTACAGCTAATAAAATCGCTTTCATATTCACCTTCGACGTTCTTGTATGGCCTTGGGACGGCTAAGACTACCCTCGCTACTTTTTTGCCTGTTTCTGTTTCGTATAATTCTGGGTCATTGGCAAGACGACCAACTAAAACAATTTGATTCAACAAAATTTTTCCTCCTTTCACGCCCATAATATACATAATTCGTTCGCTTCTTGCAAATGAGAGAAATGGCAATTTATAAAGCATTTTTTTACTTCCAGTTATTTTTTTGCTTTATTCAAATAGTAATTTGACAATTTAGACTAGTAATTTGTTAATTTACTTTTTTTCAAAAGAGATTTGGCGTTTTAAAGGCTATTTTCTGTTTGAATTTAACTTTAAATTATATATTCTACAGGTAATTTAGCTTTTTGTTAGAGGTTTTTGAAAAATTACAAAAAAAAGAAGTTACTAACATTTTAAAGTAACTTCGGTTTTTTTAGGTTTACCATTTTGATAATTAATCGTTATTTCTGCAACTGTATCAGTTTTACTGCAATCTTCTAAACCTGTAAGGTCATATTCTTCACCATTATTGTTTGCCTTTTCAAGCATACCTAAGGTAACTATATATACTTGCGTACTTTCGTTTGAACTCATGTATTTATCAAAGTAACTTTCGGCGGCTTTTTTCATTCTCTTTTCTTCGGCCTGAAGATTTTCTTCAGATTGTTTGAAGAAGAGGAGGCCAGTTACTACGGCGACAACTATAATGATGATAATTACAATTACTCCCCATTTACCTTTCATTTTTATACCTCCTTAGAAATAGTTTTTGAGCAGAGCATTTAATTCGACGGCATATTCCATCGGTAAGTTTTCTCTAAATTCGTCGATAAAGCCAATGATTAACAATTCTTTGGCACGATCTTCGTTAAGTCCCCTACTCATCAGATAGAATAGTTTTTCTTCATCGAGTTTAGATACTGTAGCTTCGTGCTCGAGATAAGATGTTGGATTATCGACGATGTTAGTTGGAATGGTATCACTTTTAGAGTGTTTATCTAAAAGGATGGTGTCACATTTGATAATACTTTTGGCGTTTTCAGCAGCTTTATCGATGTATACTTTGCCGCGATAATTAGCAACTCCACCGTTGGCGGCGATTGATTTACTTACTATGTTACTTGTCGTATTTGGTGCGAGGTGAATGGCTTTTGCTCCGGCGTCTTGGTATTGGCCGTTGCTGGCAACGGCTACTGAGATACAACTACCACTCGCACCTTGGCCTTTTAGGATACATGATGGGTATTTCATGTTGATTTTGGCTCCTATGTTACCATCTATCCATTCCATGGTTCCGTTTTCTTCAACTTGGGCTCTTTCGGTTACTAAATTATAGATGTTGTTGGCCCAGTTTTGAATGGTTGTAAAACGGCAACTGGCGTTTTTTTCGACAAACACTTCGACTACAGCGGCGTGAAGTGAGCCTGTTGTGTGGTAAGTTGCAGTGCATCCTTCCATATAGTGAACGTGACTATCTTCATCTACTATTATCAAGGTTCTTTCGAACTGTCCCATGTTTTTAGTGTCAATTCGGAAATAGGCTTGGAGTGGTCTTTCGATAGTTACGTGAGGTGGGACATAGATAAATGTTCCTCCGCTCCATACAGCACCGTTTAGGGCGGCATACTTGTTGTCGTTATACGGTATTAAGGTGTTGAAGTATTTTTTAAAGATGTCTGGGTGTTTTTGTAGGGCTTCATCCATGCTGCAGAAAATGACACCTTTCTCTTCTAACTCTTTTATCATACTTTGGTAAACCACTTCACTTTCGTATTGGGCACCAATACCATCTAAGTATTTCTTTTCGGCATCGATTAGACCAATTTCGGCGAAAGTGTCTTTAATTGGGCATTCATCCCATGTTCTTGCGGCTTTGGTATCTTTGGTTACTTTTTTAAAGTAATTTAGGCTATCAAAGTCTAGATCTATTTCAGGACCAAAATCGGGATTAGGCATTTCTTTATAAGTTCTATATGCTTTAAGGCGAAAGTCTGTCATCCATTTTGGTTCTTTTTTATATTTAGATATTTCGATGATTTTTTCTTCATCGAGTCCATATTCTTTCGTCATTTTTTTCACCCACAGTAATTGTAACATATTTGAGGAAAAATAAAAAGCCTTATTTTGAGGCCTCTAGTTCGTTTAATAATTTTTCAATTCCCCACCATGACAGTAAGGCGCATTTTTTTCTATTCGGTTGTTTATGAATGTCATCATAGACTATTGCTTCTTCTAACATTTCTTTGTCGTATGGTTTTTCGTCAAGCATGTTTAAGAAATTTTGAAGGATTTTTTTTGCTTCTTCAGTTGTTTTGCCAATTAGGGTATCTGTCATTATTGATGTAGAGCTAGTACAGATGGCACAGGCTTCACCGTCAAATTTGATGTCTTTTATTATGCCATTTTCAACCTTTATCTCGAGGTTTACTTCGTCGATACAGCTTTCGTTATTCATGTTTATCGTTTTATAGTCTTTATTGCCCGTCAGGCCTTTATTTCTCGGATTTTGGTAGTGATCTAGGATTATGTTTCTTTTTATTTCGGGTTCCATATTATTCATCTTCCTTTCCGTAAACTGTATCGTCTAATTCAAAGTAGAAGTTTCTAAGTTCTTCAAATGTACAGAAGAAAACGGTTGGCAATTTTAGGGCTGCTTTGGTTTTTATTTCTTCGATGACAGAACTTATAGGAACCGCATTTTTGACGCTTACTTTGGTATTTTGTTTTTCTTTGTAAATTGACATACCACATTTACCTTGAGTATACAGTTTAGCGTTGGTGGCAAATAGTATTTGGGCGTTTATGACATCTTCGGTTATTTTGGCAATGTTATAGACGGTTGACATAATTTGATAGTTATGAGTGTGATTCGTGTTTATCATGTTGTCTTCAATTTTTTCTTTGATTCTGGTAAACATTTGGTCACCATCTTCAGGGTCACATGATAATTCGACATATATTTTTGATGTACTATCACTTCTGATGTTGAATTCACAGTTTGGTATTTCGGTGGTTAGGTCCATAAGGCAACCGATAACGTTTAGTTTTTTGGGGTTTAGATGGAAGATTATATAAGCCAAAGATTTTGGGCCTTCTCCAGGGCTGGCAATGGATGGGATTATTTCATTGTTATAGGCGGTGTGAAGAAGGAGTTCAAGGGGTCTTGAGGTTTCTGACATGTCATGAAAATATAGCGATCTTCCTTTGTCGTCCATTAGGGTTACGTCGACAATACTAGGTTTTGTGTAGTTCATTTTATCCGCCCTCTTTCTTCTTTTAATTATAAATGTTTTTTACTGTTTTGTAAATAATTTGGAATATTAGTTTTTTCTGTTTAATATATTTTAGTATCAAAGGAGGAAATAATTATGGAAACACTTAAAGTAAGAGCAAAATCTAATCCTAGTTCGGTAGCTGGAGCTTTGGCAAATGTTTTTAGAGAGAAAGGGAATGTAGAGATTCAAGCAATTGGTGCGGGTGCGCTTAATCAAGCGATTAAGGCGATTGCGATTGCGCGTGGTTTTGTAGCACCAAGTGGGAAGAATTTAATTTGTATTCCAGCTTTTACCGACATTATAATCGATGGCGAGGAAAGAACGGCTATCAAATTAATTGTTGAATCAAGATAGGTCTTTTATGGCCTTTTTTGTTTTTAAAAAAGGAAATTTAATGTTTACGCTCTATATATATTTATAGAGGTGATAATTTATGGAAATAAAACCTTTTAATAAGGACATAAGTGGTTTTAAAAATGAGGATGAGTTTATGCGGTATTTAAATGGAAGACGGGTTTGTGATCTGAGTCTCCTTTTCGATGATTTGCTTTTTTATCTTTTTGGAGAGGTTAACCCGGATTCGGTTATTTCTTGTCGGATAAATTTCAATAAGCAGAAATCAGATATTTTTATGAAGATCGGAGGTACAGAAAAAGGAATTAGTATTAAAAAGGGAATTAAAAATTCGGTGCATATCGAGAAGCTAGACAGTTTTATTTCTTTTCTTAGAAGTATTGGATTTGGAGATCCAGTTATTAATGAGGTTTGTCTTTTTCATTATGGCGATGGGACCATAGATGGCAGCGGGTCTAAAAGAGTTAGTTCTTTAGAGTACAAGGATAAACATCAAGATAAGTTAGATATGATTAATTTTTATTTTAATCAGAAAGATGTGATAAGAGAGGCTGTACACCGTTTTGTTTTACTGGGCAATAATTCAAAGGATAAGATAGATGCGCTTATATATGGGACTGTTAATGATTTTATTTGGATTACGCCTTCGGAGATTACGGAGGCGATTATGCATAACAGAGATATCAAAAGAACCGGTTTGGGGTTTGGTTCGCTTTTTTATCAACCACTTAATAGGTGTCTTAATTACAATAGTAAATACGAAAGTTACCGCGATTATATTCAGATAAAGTGGTATCACTTATCTGACGATATTATTTGGGCGATGAACGAGAGGTTTAAACGAAAGCATGGGCTTGGATAGTTACTACTTTTTAGTTAAATTTTTTTAATTTTTAAAATTTGGGCTGGGGTGCTTGACATAATTTAATTTTATCAGTATAATTTATATTGTCTACTGATGCAGGTGTAGTTCAATGGTAGAACCCCAGCCTTCCAAGCTGACTACGGGAGTTCGATTCTCCTCACCTGCTCCATTATGAAACTAACTTACAGGATACATAGTTCTGTAAGTTTTATTTTACAAAAAACTCGAACTGCCGTAGTCAAGCTTGGGAAGAAATTTTAAATTTCAATTAACATTTTTAATTTTTATTTGAAATTTAAATTAAAAAATGATATTATTGTTTCCTGTGAAATTTATTTTATCAGAGGCGATTAAATATGAAAGTTTTTAAAGACGAAAAAATTTGGGTCCAAGCGAAAGATTTGGTTTTGCTTTTTAATACGGATAATGCAATTCCTTTTTCAGTTTGGGGAATCACTCTTAGTAATAGATTTTGGGCGAAAAAAGGTCATGACTTTGATTTTATAGAATTTGATTCAAAATTAATTGATTATTTTGACAGACTATCATGGATTATCGACTTTGATAAGGTTATGAAGTTTGACAATGAAGATATAGAAAAAGAAATAAATAAGCATAGTAAGTTAATAAAGAAAATTGATAAGGTTTTGGATAGAAGTTTATATGACAAAGAGAATAATATAATATTTGATTTAAAAGCTATTCTCTATTTAAAGAATAATAATAGATTTGTTATTAGTGATTTAGAGTCTTATGATAAGAATGATGTTTTAAGTAAAAGGTTATATTATTTTAGCAAAAGATAATTTATATTGTAATAGGAAAAATTATGTGCTATAATTTTTGATACCAAGTCTCCTTTTTAAGGAGCTTTGTTATCTGTTAGAAAGGAATGCTTATGAAAATACTAGACAGAGAGTTAGGCTGTGTGAATGTTCAAATTAAAGATTTATATTTTTTAGGTAATTGTTCTGACTATCAAAGAGAGGTTTATCAACTTCTTGATTGAAACAATTATAAGGTAGCCATTCTTAAGGCAGATGATATTTATTATCTAAAATTTTCGAGTGTGCTAGATATCGACTTAATTATGAGTAATGATTATATTGTCGATTTTGATGACATTCAAGAAATGTCATTAGCTGATTTATGTAGAAAGATTCACTGTATCGAAAAGAAGATGGATAATTTATGCAAGAATTATTTTAGAATGTGTGGTAAAAATTTGATTATGCCAATTTCTAATTTTGAATCTTTAAAAAAAGATACTGAGCGCAGTCTTGCTTTAATGAATAACATGGTTAATGATTATATGAATGCTTACAGTAAGAAGAGTTCAAATGTACTAGTTAAAAGGTGAAAATAGAAATGAAAATTATAAAAAATGGTTCTTTATATATTCAAAACACAGATTTACGTTATATACATTTTTTGGAAGGTAATAATATAAATTTTAGAAATTTAAGTTTATATTATAATAGCGTTTCGAAAACAGTATCTGATTTTCTGCTTGTAACTGGAAAAGACAAAGATTTAATTACTTCATTAGATTATATTATTGATTTTAATGATTGTATAAATTTATCTAGTGAAGAGATTGATAAAGAGATAGATTTATATTATGATGATATTGAACGTGTCACTAATAATAATAATTATGACAATTTAAATGAGTCTAATTTAGAAATTATTAAATATAATTTTATTATTAATCAACTTAAAGATATTAAGTCTGTCAAAAAAGGAAAAAGTAAGATTATTTTCCCAGATTTTATACAAGACAGTTTGGCTAAAGTGCCTGAATCAAGAATAAAAAAATTAATTAAAAGTTTACCGCGTATAAGGTAATCTTTTTTTAATATAATTTAATATGAATGTAAATGATTATGTTAATTATTATAAAAATATAAGTTTTGATGATTATAAGTGGAATGACGTAGATAATTTAGTTTGTGCGGCGTTTGCTTATCTTCCACTTGGGCGAAGGGAAATCGACGGGTTATTTTTACCTAATAAGGTTCTTAAAAAAAGCAATCATCCTGCGGCTGGTCTTTTATTTGAGGTGTTAGATAGTATAAGGTATAAGGGTTTAGAACTTTGGGATTATGTAAATATTGTCAATGACGAGACTCAGTTTGGTGCAATAACTATAAGGTTAAATGATATTTGTTATGTAGCATTTAGGGGAACTGATAATTCAATTATTGGATGGAAGGAAGATTTTGAACTTGGTTATGATTATCCGGTTCCTGCCCAGAGGCTTGCTAAGGATTATTTAGTCAATCATATAAATGAAGATGATAAGTTAATATACGTTGGTGGGCACAGTAAAGGTGGAAATTTAGCTATGGCAAGTGTTTTAGAAATTGACGATGATATTTTTAAAAGGATTAAGTTTGTTTATAATAATGATGGTCCAGGTTTCCTAGAAAAAGTTTTTAATTCAAGTGGTTTTTTAAGGCTTGAAAAAAAGTTAAAGATGTTTTTGCCGGAAGAAAGCGTGGTTGGCATTTTACTTAACAACACAAACAGATATCAAGTCGTTAAATCTAAAGAAAGTGGTTTTAAGCAACACGATTTGTTCTCTTGGCTTTGTTTTGGTGGAATTTTAGTTAATGGCAAGTTATCTGCTTTTAGTATTAAGGCGAGAAAAATATTCAATAACTGGCTTGAAAAACAAGATTTGGAAAAGAGAAAAAGACTTGTTGAAGGTTTCTTTGGTCTTTTAAAATTAACAGGAGCAAAAAACTTTAACGAGTTAAAACTGTCTAATATTAATAAGTTACTTTCAAAGATAAGTATCGATGATTTAGGGAAAAAGGTTTTAAAGGATGTGATAAGTATTTTTATAAAATAGTCTTCCCTACTTTTGATTTTAGATGATTAGTGATATAATTTTAGTGTGCATGTGTAGTTTAGTGGTAGAACATGGGCTTCCCAAGCCTAAGATGCGGGTCCGATTCCCGTCACGTGCTCCAGTGACGTTTCTGTTCGAACTTTTATGTTTGAACTTAACATATAATCAATCCGTTTGGATTGATTTTTTTGTGTTCCGAACTCCCGTAGGGCTTGGAAGTACATAGAAATCATCCTAAAAGAAAGGATGGTGTTAATTATGATAAAGTTTACTACACAAGAGTTAGAAATGGAAAAAAGTTTGAAACAACGTATTGAGTTTATTTGTGAGTTCTGTCACGTTACTCCTACTATTACTAATGGAAGTATCAAAAGAATTAACAATACAAACTTAAACTACATTGAACCCCATAAAATCGTTGTAAATAATACTACTTTTCTAGCCTTTAATTATTCTACTGATATTTATATAGGTAATCTAAATAGAAAGATTAAACTCGTAGAATTAGAAGATTATATTAAGAATATGGCTTAAATGGCATTTTGAAAAAGAAAGAAAAAGGCAGAAACAAAGATATAAATGTCAAAGATATGGGAGTTTATCAAGCCATGAAAGACCAAATGGAAAAAGATAAAAAGCACTAGAAATAGCCAGTAAAAAATCTAGTGAACTTGATAAAAGTACCACAGATATTAAAGACACAGTCAATAATCTAAAAAAAGCACCAATAGTAAAAAATACCTATACTATTTCCGAAGATGATAAAAATAAAATTTTAGAATATATTGATAAAGCCCAACAAACAAACTCTGATTTTAAACGAACTGAAAAACTATCAGTTACCCTAAATAATGTTGATACTGAACTAGAGGAAAATAGAGAAAAAATTAAAATACTAACTGAAAATAATGAGGCTTTATCTCTTAAAGTAAATACTTTATCAAAGAATATTGAAAACAAAAATAAAGAGATTAAAGAGTTAAAAAAAGATAATAAACATCTTGAAGAACTAGTAGATTACTTTAAAGATTTATTTAATAGATTAGTTAACTTTATCAAACATAAAATACTTGGAAAAGACAAAGAGCGTGAAGATTATTGGGAATTTTCAAAAGACTTATACGGACATGGAATATTTAGTGATAAAACCATTACTGACATAAAAAATGATTATGATTGGAATAAAGAAAATGATAAACACAAAGACCATGATGACTTAGATTTAGAAATTATAGTTTTAGTAAAAAATTGACACTATATATAAATTAAGGAAACAATCCTTTTTATATCAGAGTGTCAATTTTATCATTAAGTATCACACAAATAATAATTTAATTTGCTTATCATTAAGTTTTCGATGTAATAATAACAATAAACAAATTTATTCTTTATATAAGTATTCATCTGGAATATTAGGATAACCATTCATATAAAAATTAAAGATATCATTTAATAATTGAATGCATAAATTGTACGCCATATCATTAATTTTATTATTTTTATATTCAGTATTTATTTTATTTTTAGAGTCAAAATATAACTTTTCATATTCATCAGATACTATATTTTGAATATTTCTAATATCATTGAAAATGTTACTAATCTCACTAATTTCTCTTTCAATTTTCTTATCTATTAATTTTTCAATTTCTTCTAGTATTTCATATAAAGAAAGTGCCAAATAATATTTTGATAAATCTTCATTATATATTTTTTCATATTTAACAAAAAAATTTTTTAATTCTTCTATTGAATAATTAGTTATATTATTTTCTTGCAAAGAAGAACAACAAGGTGAATCCAAAATATAACTTTTAAGTGATATTTTATTTAATTTTATTGTTTTTTCTATCTGATAATCATCCTCTGATAATTCAACAAGTTGATTAGCATTAGTAATGAAATTAAACATTTTATTATTAATTTCATCTTGTATTTTATCTATCTCAACATACGATTCTAATATTTTTAAATTTAAATCTGTACTCATAAATTATTACCTAACAATCATATAAACAATCATAAATAATGCTCCAGCAACAAAACTAGCAATTAATGATAATATAAGTACATTAGTAAAGCCTTTATTTTGAGAAGAATTAGATGAATGAGCACTTAAAGTCCTTACTTTTGGTTTATTCATTTGTCTTGTTTGCTCTTTTTGCTGTTTTATCATTTGATTTTTTTGGTTAATTTGCTTTGCTATTTCAATCTCGCCTTGACTTCTTTGATCAAAAAATTTATTTTCTTCCTTGTGTTGTAAATCTTTTTCTGATTTTAGGCTTTTAATACTTGAAAATGCTTCCCCATCAGGAATTAAACCTGCTGACATAGTTTTAATTAAACTTTTCTCTGGTAATCCTTTTTTTCTTCTTTCAAAATTTTCTTTTTGAATACTTATATTAGCTCGAACTATATTATGGTCATTCTTCCCAAATAAAGACCAGTATGTACTTTTTTCGAATTTTACTCCATTCTGATTATAAGTTTTAGAAATTATATCTTGCATACCTTTTTTGATAGACCATAAATCAGTATTTTGACCACTGTGATTTAATATGCTTATATTTTCTAAAAAAGCTTTTGTAAAATGAAAATCGTGTTCGGTACATTCTGTTTTTTTAGGTTTTATTTCTTTTATTTGACCATCAACAACTACTTTACCATCTTGGAATCTTTTAAGCATTTGTGCTGTTTCTATTAAGTTTTGTAATCCTTTTTTTGCCATTACATCCTCATCAGATAAATGCATTTGATCTCCTATAACATCAATAAATCCAGATTGTTTTTGTTCTATTTGATATAATACTTTCTCTACCATTGCTCTTTTTTGAAGACTTTCAGTTAATGTTGTCTCATTGTACATAAATTCAACGCCATCAGGCTTCTTAATTCCATCAAAGCAAGACATTATTTCTTCAATAGTTATTCCAAAATATTTTTCCCATACCATAGAATATGGAGAACTTTTATCTGATTTATTTTTTTCTACAAGTTCATTAAATACTTCAACTGTATTTATCAACATTGTGCCATCTGGTAATTGTCTATTATTTTTTTCAATATAATCCATAGACATTTTTACATAGGCTTTCATCTCAGCAAGTATTTGGTCGTGATTCTTTAATCCTTTTCCTTGCTTTAATAAATTATCAACATGGGCTTGATCAAACAAAGCATGATATCTCATATGTTTTTTATTGGAATAACAAAACTGTAATGCTTTACCAGTTAAATATGGATCAAAAACTTTTCCGTTCATAGTTTGATAAATTGAGTTATCAAATTTTCCTGTCGCTACAATTATCGTATCTATAGATTTATCACGTTTTATCATTTCAGATAAACTTTTCATTTCATCATAAGATACATCTTTGATATTTTCAAAATCATCATTCATAGAACGATTAAACTTGGTTATAAAATTATCGCCATATTTTTGCCCTAAATAATTAAATGCTTCACTAATTCTACTTTGAGATACTAATGTTAAACAATAATCTAACTCTTGACCATTAATTCCAAGTCTTTCTAATTTTACTTTTGCCTTTTGAATATCACTCATTCGAGCATTATCTAAATAACTAATTAATCCATCTTGGTATTTTTGATACAAAGTTCTTTTTGCTTCTTCTAATTGTTCTAGTGACATTATGGAATCAAAATTTGAAATAACATCTTCAACTTTCATGTTGGGAAATTGACCACATATATTTTCAATGTAATCTTTTAGTTCTTCTTTTGTGTTAATATCAGTTATCATTAATAAATCAATTTGTTGTTGGCTTAAATATATTCCATTTTGTTCTGTGTTCAAATCTAAGGTTGCTAAATCGTTTTGCTGTTGCTCTGGGTTTGTTTTCATTAATTCCTGAATTTGTTTTTGAAATTCAAGAAAGTCATTAATAACTTTTTGAGCAAGTTCATTTATTCTTGGCATTATTACAGTTTCTAGGTCATCAGAAGAATCTTTAAACATATTTATCGCTCTAGATATTTTATCTTCGTCCATCAGACCTTTGTATTTATCATTTATTTGTAATGCGATATTATTAATGTATTGTTCAATATATTTATTTTTTTGTTCCATATCCATAAATTATCACCAACCACACAAAAGATTATATGTTATCTTATAAATAAAATTATATCATAAATTCACATTAAATTCATCGCACAATTAATTTTTAAAATTACAAAAAGTATCATCTATTATAAATTGCCTTAAGTATTGTAAGTTTTATTTAAAGAGTATCATTTTGCTAGAGACACTCGGCATTTATGCACATTCAAAAATTGATTTAAATTAAAATCCATTGTATAATTTAACCAATTAAAGGAGGCATACCTATGAACAGTAAAATTGATGAGCTAATTAATAGTATTAATAATTTATCTAATTTTTCATTTGGTGATTTAATTAGTCTTATAGCATTAATTGGTTCTTGGATTACTATATCTATGTTATTAAAAGATAAATTAGAAAATAGTAGACCTTATTTACAAATATCATTTGAATTAGTCAAATCAAATCTAGCTTGTATTGTTATTAGAAATGTTGGAAAAGTTCCACTTAAAGTTACAGGTATTAGTTATGATGATGAGTTTATAAAGCAATTACCAGAAAGAGAGCAAAAACACTTATATGATAATAAGATTAATAATCTTACAATTTTTCCTAATAAAAAATGGATTATATGTTTAGGAGTAATTATTCCAGATATTTTAGATAAATTTGATAAAAAAACTTTAAAAGTAAATTACACCTACAAAAAAGTAAATGGATTTAAAAATTACAAAGAATCCACCGAAATAGATTTTGAACAATATTCCAGGTTTTTGGTATATATCTCCGAAATTGATGAATTGAAACAGGTAAATCAAAAAATAGAGAAAAATACTAAGAATTTAGAAAAAGAATTAAAAAATATAGAAGCAAATATAGTTCAATTTCATAATATTCAAGATACATATATGAGGACTATTGTTAGTGGATATACAGAGAGGAATAAAGATGAGCAAACAAAATCAAATCAAAAGAGCAATAAAAAATGACATAGATAATATAAACAATTATTTAGATGATAACAATAAAAGCTTTAAAGACTTAAAATCTTTACATATGAAAATTGATGGAAAATATCAAGCAAAAATATCTAACTGGGGAAAAAGTATGTATAATTGGTCAGATAATTATGGATTCGATTACAACAATATAGGAATAGATTCAGCCCGTGAAAATCTATATATTATGAGGAGCAAATTAGAAGGATATTTATAAGATTATGATATTATATTCTTCGAAAGCTTTAATAATTCTACACCTACTTTTGTAAACTATAACAATAATCAAAACTCAAATACAAATAAAGTAGAAATGATATTAGATTTTGATATGATAAGTAATAATATTAAAAATATGAAATCATTAACATCAGAGGAAACTAATAAATTTTTGGAAATCATAAAAGAATAAAAAACAATATATAATTCAAAAGAAAGCAGAAAAGACAAATGGGAAAAAGCTAAAAAAATTGCATTATGGACACTTGATAAAAGTGTTGATGTTGCAATTCAAATATTACCAATATTAATAGAAATAGCAAAAAAATAGCAAAAGGTATTTTATAAATATTAAAATCATGGTATATTATTAATAGCAACGGAAGATTATATGTACTCTTTCGTTATTGGAAAAGAGTTGTAGATAACTACGACACTCGCTCCATTTGAATATTTAATTGAACTTTTAATAGAGAATCAATCAGAAATGATTGATTTTTAAATTTTATTATAAATCAATCTAGAAGATAGATTGGTATTTATGATTAACATAATCAAATAAGAAATTAGATGAGTCTTTTAGAATATTAATTCAATGATTATTAATGGTACATAATAAGATTAGCAAAACTAATTTAGGTTATGTTTAGCATATGAAATTATTAACACCAAATTTCTCACAATTAATTATTCTAATGAAATCTATACTAACAATTTGAACAAAAATTTAAATTATCAAAATTAGAAGGCTATTTTAGTAAATGAAGATTGTAATGATTTTATAAATAAGTTTATATAAAAAGACGTTTGAATTTAATCAACGTCTTTTTCATTTAACATTTCTAAGTATTTAGATAGTTTTTCTAACATAACATCTACTGGATTATATTCTTTTAAGGTTAAAAGATTTTCTAAAATGTTAGTAGAAAAACCACTGACCATTGCGACATCATTATCGAACTTGGTAACTGGGAGACCTCTAACGTTTCCAGCAACATTCCAAAAGATAATTTTTGGAAGTTTGTACCCTACTCTTTTAAAAGCTTTCTTCCAACCTTCAAAGTTTGTGCCTTCTTCAGTATAAGTTCCTTCATCAAATTCCATATCGGAAATGATTAGAATATGACTTGGGAGATCAGTTTGGTTTAAACCGTTTTCTTCAGCAGTGGTTAATAGTAGTTCAAAGGCTTTATCGATATCGGTATTGGCAATTATGGAAGGAATATTATTTATTTTTTCTCTAATTGTTTTGCCTTTTACTTCGCACAGATATGGCTGTGAAGAAAAGGTTAAAAAATGATTTTTAAAGATTCCAGTATTTCTTTCGGCAGTATATAGGGCAAGGCCGATAGAAGTTGCATAAGGAATAGCATTATAGGCAAACATGGAACCTGAAGTGTCGGCCATTACAAGAGCGTTAGTATCACATCCTTGTAAGATATCTTTTTGATTTTGCCACATAAGATCATATAATTCGTCATCACCATTATTAGTGATGATTTTTTTTATGATTTCATAGGCAAACAAGCCTTCAGTATTTATTTTACTTTCACCTTTCTTAAGAATTTCTTTATACTGTTCATACTTTTGAGGCATTCTCTTTTGAAAGGCATTTGTATATTTCATCATGGCTTTGGTTGGAACTTTACTGAAATCAATATTGTCATATGTTTTTTCAGTTAGATTTTTTTCAATGATGTTTAATTTCTTTCTTAGACTCGATAACATAAGACGATATTCTTTTTCAGTTTTATTTAGCTTTTTCATGATTATCTTAGCTATTTTATTATTTTCATTATGGCTCCGGTGAGATGGTAACCATTTAGCAAGTAGTGTTGGATATTCGCTTTTAAGATCTTCTTTTAATTGTTTATCTATTAAAGCAATGACATCATCTTCTATTTTAGTGTTTATTCCTTCTAAGATATAATCATATCTTCCAAGTTCACTTATAAATGGTAATGTTTTTAAAGCTAAAGAAGGATAGTTATCACATAGGTATTTAAAGATAACTTTAAAGATTCTTCTTTCGCCTTTACCGTTTCTAATATCTAAAATATATAGCAAATTAGAAAGTGCAAGAGTTTCATCCTCGATTAAAGCATTATCAAATAATCTGAGAATCTCTTCATCAGACATGTATCTAGATAGTTTAGTAAAAACATCTAAATTACTATTATAGCTTTCAGCATAATATTTTGAACCTTTAGTATTGGTTACTAGATTTTTCTTTTTTAATTCATCTATTAAAGTCATATAGCACCTCCTAATTAACAAAAAACAAGCCACAGCGTGGTACCACTTTTATATGGTTACCAATCATATTATTATCCGAACAAACCATTGATATGCTGTAAGTGGCTTTAACAAAGAACTTCTTTGTTAATTAAATTATATATGTTTTTAGATTTAAAAAGGTCGCTTTTGAGGCGACAAAAAAAGCACTTATAGAATAGTGCCGCAAAAAGTGTATAGATAGTTATTTACTTTTGATAGGTCGTAAATTTTATTTTCTAGACACCAAGATATAACTCTATCAAATTTACTTTCACTTAGACTATACCCTGCTGAATTTAATAGTTTATTAAAATCGCTGGGGTTTAGCTTTAAAGCTAGGCATAATTTGATGATGACGTTTTTTCTTGGGATGTAATTTTCACTACATCTGATTTTAGAAAATAATTTTCTATCTATATCAGCTTTTTTGTAAATCATAGAGTCTTTGAAACCACTTTTGTCGATGAACGAAAATAGTGTTTCACTAAAACTCCGAGATTTGTGACAATTTAAATATTCGTTTAAATTCATATTATGACCTCCTATTATCAAAAAAAATAATCTTTCTGGTTTCAATCCACACAATTTCAGTCATAGCTCTGAATTTCAAATATTTAAATTGTAAATTCATTATATAATGAAAAAGAATAAATTACAAGTATTTAGTAATTTATTCTTTTTTTAAGATATAGTTTTATATTTTATTAACAAGGTTAGAAAATTCAATTTTGCCATTATTTAAAATACAATAACTACCAAGGATTTCGATTTTACCCTCTTCTTGAATTATACAGCAATTGTCATCCGTACAATATATTTTTTTGTTTTTTCTTAAAGCGTTTTTTTTTATCGTTTATTCCCTTTATCTGTTTTAAAGTGTCGCCACCGGTTAAAAAGATAACGTCACTTTGTTTTATTAGTTTTTTTGCTTCTTCTAGAGAGTTATTGATTGTAGGGATTTTATTAAATTCAATGTTTCCCTCTTTAAACCAGGTAACTATCTTTTCACATCTTTCTTTATTTTTTTAGTGTCATCAAAGTCAGCTGAGACAAAGCAAAAGTTATATGTTTCTTTTATATATTGTTTTAATTTTCGGAGAATTTCTTTGGTAAATCCTTTTCTAGTATATGAACCACTAATTAAATAAACTTTTTTCATTTTGGGGGCTGATATATTATTTAACGCTTTTGATGAAATCTCCAGTAAATTCATTTTTTAATATATCCATGTACATTAGGTCGTGATATTTTCCGTTTAAAAACACATTTTCTCGGCTACATCCTGTATTTTTAAAACCACAATAATGAATATCTTCTAATTTTGTCTTTGCCACCATATACTCAATAACTTCAAATCATGAAAATATCACTTTGCCAAAATCTGCAAACAATGCAATAGCACCTTCAAAAACTCCTAAAAAACTTTAACCTTAGTATCATTAATCAACTGCTGTTTTCTTCATTTCTCGGAGTTAATCCTTCACTACTTATTGAGACAAATCTATCTAAAGATGTCATATAATAATTCACAATCTCACATCACTTTCAAAAAATCATTTTACTTTTTATCTTTCCATTCGTGATAAAGTATATCCTTTAAAACCAGCATACTATCTAACTCGCTATATCCATAATCATTAGCTAAACTATCTAACATTTGTCTTATTACTTTAGAATATTTATCTATATCTACTACTTTAAGATACGTTAATAAAACTGGATATTTTTTACCCCAGGCACTTGTCCAATCAACTTTATCTTCTTTTTTCTCATCTATATTCTTAATTACATCTTCTATTTCCTTATCCATTTTATAAACTCCTTATCTCCAAAAGTCATTAATCATATTGAAAGTCTCATCTGGATTATCAATATTAACCTCATGAGAAGCATTTTTAATTATCTTAAACTCACTATTTTTTATATTATTATTTAATAACCTAGCGTCTTCCATATTTTGATTATCTTTCTCACCACATAAAATTAACGTCCTACACTCTATCTTATCCAAATCAGAAGCCATATCTAAATTACTCATCGAATTTACAAGTGTAATAAAATCTTTCTTCAAACAGCCTATTTTTTCAAAAAGTAGATTTGGGCATCAAATGAAAAATTATTCCCTGCACCTTAAACAAAAACTTTGGTATTTTGTAAGGTGTTCCAATTAAAATTAATGAATTAACCTTATTAGGAAATCTTTTCGCATAATGAAGGGATAAAATACCACCTAAAGAAAGTCCACATAAATTTAGCTTTCCATCAAAACTATTAAAGTAATCCGTAAACTCATTAAACAAAGAATTATAATCAAAACTCTTATCTTTTATCATCGAATATAAATTTGGTGTTTCCACTTTAATACCATTTTTCTCTAATTTCTCTGAAACCATATTCCAACTAGTATCATTTTGACCTAATCCATGTATCAAAATATTTTTCATCGTTCAATCTCACTTTCTAATTAAATTCTTATATATTAAAATCAAAACATTAACCCCTAGTCCTAACATAAATTATTTACAATATCTGTATAATAAATAATTTCTTTATCTAATGCTTTTGCATATTCAATTTCGCTTTTAGTGGATTTGCCAATATAACCATCAACATTTACAACCAAAATAGCATTCGATAATTTAATTTTCTCTTTATGCATTTTATCAAACATAGCAATTTCTTCTTTAGTATATATTTTTTTATCGTCTCTTACTGGATAAATCGGTGTAATCACACAATTACCTAATAACTCCATCTTTTCAGATATTTCCATCATTTCTTTTTGAAATTTTAAACTTCCACACACCGTAATTATTTTCATTTATAATCTCCTTTTAAAACAAAATTCAATAACCACATTATATCATAAAATAAATAAACTTTTTAACACTCAAAAAGACTAGTTAAAACTAGCCTATTGAATCTACAAGTTCATCATACTTGTTTTTAATACCTTCATTTGTAAATACAATACTGTCACCATCTATTTCCCAGCTACTCTGATTATCTGATAACAGATTTAAAATATCTTCTGATGTGTTTAATAATTGGACTAACTCATCAATTGAATCCTGGGCAGAATGATCTTCCGAATCTATCTCATCAGCAAACTCTTTTTCATATATATCCACGTAATAGCTATCTAAATTTTTATTTTCAATATATGACATAACTTTTTCTTTAGTCAAAAGTTCTGAAAGTTTTTCTTTACAATCTTCTAATTTTTGTCTAGTACTAGAAATATATTCTTTAGATTCTGTAAAATCCTTACCATCTGATTTATAGTTTTCTACCGTTAATAAATTTGTTATTGTGTCATCGTTTATAGTATCCATAATCTCGGATGCGTTACCGAAAAAGTCCTTTAAATAAGATTTCAAAGCCTTCTCTACTACCGCATAATCACCTTTGGTAACTGTTCTATCTAATTTCTTATTAATTTCATCTTTGGTAGTATCATCAATACCCTTATCAAAATTCATCAAATCAAAAACTTCAGTAAATTCTTTATCAAGCTTATCTTCTTGCTGCATATCAGAGATAACCATATAACCAAACACCGCAGCTATAATAGCTACTATAACTAAAATAATAATTATAATTTTTTTCTTCATAAATTTTTTTCCTCACTTTTTCTTAATTACCAATAAAAATCGTATTCCAAATTCAGTAGCTAGTAAGAATAAATAAAACCCAAGCCATATAGAAAAACTAAAAAACGCTACATCAAAAGTATTTTCTGCTCCAGTTCCATCTACACTTCTCGCGAATAAAAATACGCTAACTCCTAAAAACAAAGTAAACTGAAAAATTTGAAATACTTTAAAGCCACTCCCCATAATACGTCATACCCTCTCTTCTATTAACAGTATATCATATTTTATAATTCTCTTCTTATTAATTTTATTTCTACCGACAAAAACACAAAAAAAGGCCAGCACGCCGCCAGCCATCAAACAAATTATCTAACTAAAGCATATACAAATAAACTAATAAGTGCGATTGCAACTAAAATAACATATATTAAAAATCCTTTTCCAATAATTCTTATTCCTTTAATTGTCATGCCAGCTAATTGTTCTGTATTACTAACCTTCTTCATCAAAACCTCCTTAACTTCATTATCTAATAATTCATCAATACTTACATTTAATACTTTTGACAAAGCTTTTAATTGTTCTGGATTAGGGGCAGTTTCTCCAAGTTCCCAATTAGAAATAGTCTGCCTGGTCACCCCAACTTGATCACCAAGTTGTTCTTGTGATAATCCATTTTGTTTTCTTAACTTTAAAATGTTTTCACCTAATTTCATAAAACTTCTCCTTTCACAAATAAATTATAAATTATAAGTATTTAACAAATCTATCAAATGTCTTTGGAAGTTTGTCAAAGAATTTTAACATCTTATCATAATCAATTATAAACAAATTAAAATAAGTATATCAATTATTAAAATGACTACCCCACTAATCAGCATTGCCCAAAAGAAACTTTTCATATTACAGTATCTAAGTACATAGGCTAATTTAGGATTATCAGAATCATAAAAAACATCTATTTTAGAATTTATAGGATACATCTCTCGAATCGGATCTTTAGATATTCCAGAAAAAGAATTCATAGATCTATTTATAGTAATATTTTGATTATTTTCTTTATAATCAGTTTTATTTTCACTAAACGGTGTACTTACTGTTTTTTCTATAATCCATTTATATTCTGGACCTTTAACCTTATACTCCTTACCATCGACTTCATAATAAACTATTGGTAAATGCAGTCCACCATTTGAAACAAACGAATATCTTTTAATTATCCCTTCCGTTTTAGATGTACATCTTTTCTCCTGAATCAAATATTTATACAAGAATTTAAAAGCTAAAACTATTAATAATATACCACCTAAAGTTAAAAATACTCCAAAAATAATTTTTATTATTTCCATATCACTCATCCAAAACCTCCCTTCTCAAAATTCTATTTAAATTATATCATCAACATATCAAAATAACCAAAAAGTCAAATCTGATAGATCTGACTTATTCCTCTTTATATGTCACATTCAAATCTTCATAAACTGTAACCTTAACCTTTTTAGTTATCGTTTTAGTCTCACCATCTTCATAAATTTCAAAATCAACATTCATAACTTCTTCCCCACTTTTCTTAGGAATAATACTAACTTCAAACTCTAAATTATTGACATCTACCGATTTATCCTTTAAAACTAATTTAGCTATATCTGAATCAACATCACTTGGTCCATAATAAGCACTACCAAAAGTATTTTTTACCTTCATATTAAAATGCGGATACTTATTTTCCACTTTATACTTAATATTATTGTAATCCATAGTACTTAAAAGCATATCAATATCATAATTATATTTTGAACTATCCAAAAAATCCTTTACATAATATTTTTCTTCATTATTAACTATCAAATAAAAATCATCGTTGTCATAGCACTCAAAATAATATTTATAAACCTCATCTTCATAAAACAAATTATTATCACTACACTCATCACTATGTTCAAAAGTTATTTCAGGATTATATATTTTACTATGCTCCTCATAATTTTTATCATATAACTTATTTCTGTATATAATAACTCCCATAAATAAAACTATAGCAATTACTATAAATGAAATTATTTTTATATAAGATTTCTTACTAATTTTATTTTTTTCAAGTAAAAATATATTATGAATTAAAGCCTTTACCGATTTAATCTTAAAAAGCAAATAAACTAAAACTGCACCAAATAAATTTAAAATTAAATCATCAATATCAAACCTACCAGAACCAGTTATTAATTGCAAAAACTCAATTCCAAGTATCATAAGTATCAAAGTAATCACAAACTGAAAAACCTTATTTTGCCTTTTAAATAAAAGTGGTAAAAATAAAGCCATCGGCATAAATGCACAAACATTTCCAAATAAATTAAGTATAATCTGGCTAGTCGAATACATACTATCAAACTCTTTAGCAAAAGTCATTATTGTTTTAAATGGTACTAAATTAATTCTATCTTGTATATTATCAAAACCGCTAAAATTAAATCCATTTCGAAGCCATAAACTATCAAATAAAGTAAGCGTAATTAAAAGTATCAAATATAGTCCAAAAAATATATACAAATTAATCTTCATCGGTTTGTTATTATCTAAATATTTTGAAAGCAAAAACCCACCAATATACAAAAATAACGAACTCACCCCTAATAAAACTAACCTTGAAACTTCTGTCATTTGGCCCATAAAACCAATACCAAAATAAAATAATAATACTAACCCAGCTATTACATACATAATAATGCTGGAAACTAAATTCACTTTTTTATTCATTTTTTTACCTACTTTC
This sequence comes from uncultured Bacilli bacterium, assembly GCA_944329365.1. Lineage (GTDB taxonomy): Bacteria > Bacillota_I > Bacilli_A > RF39 > UBA660 > Coprosoma. The sequence continues at coordinate 4,214 of CALVIC010000010.1, read as the reverse complement.
AACTTACTTTTTTTAAAGAAACCTTTAATTAAAATAATTATACCATACTAAATAAAATTAACCTATAAAACTAAATCTTTTATTGAATATAATAAGTTTGCCTTAAAGTTAAATTTATGATAAAATGTATATAGATGAGAGAAATCTCATATAATAAAAAGGAACGTTCAATACCACAATGTTGAATGCGACCGATTTGTTTATCGCACCTAAATCATTGAAGCAAATGAGTTAGGTGCCTTTTTCTATTTAAATAATATAATAAATATTAATATAAATAGAAGTGATATTATGGCATAAAGAGCTTTTTCTCTTTTAGTCATAAACCTCACCTCCAATCTAATTGATAAGAGGTCGCACCAACTCTATTGAACATTCCTTATATATAAGTATAACGAATAGTTACATAATATGCAATATATTTTAAATTAAAAACGTGCAAAATCAGTTGCACGTTTTCATTATATAAAAATTATAACCACTCTTCTACTTTATTTTTAGAGCTACCTACAGCGGATCCTCGAATCGCAAGTCCATTCATAACTTCAGCTCCTTTACAAACCTCTTTAATTTGACTTGGAATATTTGCTAAACCAGAACCTTCATGAGTTACAAATGGTCTAATAACCTTACCAATGAGATCTACATTTTTCAAAGCTGTAACTAACTCTTCTGGCATATCACCCCAGTAAACGGGACTTCCAATATAAATTACTTCATAACTAGAAATATCTGGAATATCCTCTTTTATAGATGCATTATGACTAGCTTGTCTTTCTTTAGCTTCATTAATGCAAGTATCATAATCCTTCGCATAAGGAATTTCTGGTTCAACCTTAAACATATCCGCACCAGTAAGCTTTTGAATATATTCAGCAATTACTTCTGTATTTCCCTTATCTATATAGCCAACTGAATAATTTTCGTCAGCTCGGCTAAAATAAATAATTAAACTTTTTTTATCTTTATAATCTTCTTTTTTACCAAATACCATATTCATCTTCCTTTCTAATTACCCATGGTATTTCTCATATAACTTAAATCACCATACCAATATGAAGCAGTGGCACCACCGTCGATTAAAAAGTCAGCACCGGTTATGAAATTGGCCCGGCTACTCATTAAATATTCACATAAATCCCCTACTTCATCTGGAGTTCCGGCTCTTTTGGCAGGAGCAGATTCAAGCATCTTTCTATAATTATCGCCTCTTGGACCGTTTAATTCATCATTGGCAAGTGGCGTAATAATTATTCCTGGAGAAATAGAATTTACTCTTGCACCTTTCTTACCCTATTTAACTGCTTCACTAGCTACTCTTAAAACATTACATCTTTTAGCAAGTTGGTAAGCTGTTAATGTATTTTTTACATTTTTTCTTTTAGCATATCTAATTTTAATAATTCATCAGTAGGAGTTAAAGCAAGTAATTCGTTTTCTTCCTGAGTTAAAGCACCTAATCTAGGACCTGATTGCGAAGAGATTACGATACAACTTCCACCTTCACTAATAACTTTTCCAAACTCTTCTAAAAGCATCGATGTACCATATAAGTCTACTTCTAATATTTTTTTGATTGGAGCTTGGGATGGAGATACTCCTGCTGCATTAATTACGTTAGTAATATTTCCATATTTTTGAGCTTTTTTAATAACGTTTAAAATAGACTCTCGACTTGATAAATCAGCTTGCAGACTACTGGTTTCAAAACCGGCATTATATAAATCTTTGGCAACGGATTTGGCTGTTGCTTAATTTAAATCGGCAACTACTAAGTGTTTGCCAGCAGAGACTCTTCTCGCACAGGCAACACCGATTATACCAGCACCAATTAATACTACAACATCTTTTTTTATTTAAATCATTTCTTTCATTTTCATTATAACAGTTTTTTGAAAAATTATTTATCTCGGTTTTTTATCACTTTTTATAAGTTTTTCTTATAAGAAAAAAATAAGGATTTTCCCTTATTTTATAACATTTTTGATAATACTTGTTAATTTCTCATAGATACTTTCATCAAATGATTTTTTATAAAAGGCATAAAGTTTTGATTTTAGAATTTCTTCGTTTTTGATAAATGGAAGTGAGGTAATACTTCCGTCATCAGTTTTTTTTTAACTTTACTGGCAACAGGTAAAAAACCAATTCCGGCGGAAACCATAAGTTCGGCTTCAGTTAAGGTAAATTCTTTTTTACTTCTGTTTAGCAATGAAAATCCTAGTTCATCTTCTAATGATTTGATTTGCTGGGAAATGGCTGACTGTGAGATGAATAATTCTTCGGCAGCTTTAGTAAAAGAATTAGTATCGATGACTTTGATAAAATATTCTAGGGATTTTAAGTTTATGATTTTTCTCCTTTTTAATATAAACTAGGTTCATTTATGATTTTCATAAATTCATCTTCATTTAATATTTTTATGTTAGCTCCTTCAGATATGAGTTTTTCAGCTTGTAATTGTTTGGTACTTTTGGCATTTTTTTGAAATTTACTTTTTTTACTTCCTTCGATAACATAGTCTGTTTCTTCATTTACTTTGTCTGAGTAATGCCCACCGAGGTTAACTATTTTTTGTACAGCTTCTTTTCTTGGCATGTTTTGAAAGTCTCCAGTGATTACGATATTTTTATTATAGAAGATATTATTTTCATCAATGTCGGTTGTTTGTGGTTTGATGTCATTAAAATTACGATAGCTATTTCTAAAAACTTTTTGTTTAAATTTTTCTATGTTTCCATATTGATTTATAATTTCTTCTAGTAAATGGTTATAAACATCTAAAGTCATTTCGACATCTTTTAAGGCCCGGTGATGACCGGTTTTGTCGATGTTGTAGTAATCAGCTAGGTCGCTTAAACGATGGTGAGGTAGTTTCGGAAGAAGCTGGCGAGCTAGTCTAAGAGTGTCGACGAAGTCATTGTTAAGAATATGATTATTATATTTTTCGGCATGGTCATAGACAAAATTAATATCAAAATTAACATTATGTCCCATTAAGATATTATCACCGATAAAGTTTATAAACTGTTCTAAAACTTCTTCAATACTTTCGGCGTTTTCAACCATTTCGTTGGTTATTCCAGTCAGGTCAGTTATAAAGCTATTTATGGGATGAGATGGTTTTATTAAATGATCAAAGGAGTCAACTACTTTACCATCTTTTACTTTAAGGGCACCTATTTCGATTATTTCGTTTTCAAAGGAATCGAGTCCCGTTGTTTCTATATCAAAGACGACAAATGAAGATGGAGTTTCGATTAGACTTTTGCCTTTAACAGGTCTTAAATTATTTAAATTCATTGTTTCACTTCCTTGTATCATTTACATTATAACATATATATTTATAGTTAATTAAAAAAACTCTTAGATAGTATTTCTAAAGAGTTAATTTTAATAGTTTTTGAGATATTTCATCTGAATCTTTGAAAAGAGTTCGGCAATAATTGGTTCTTTCAATTCCGAATTTTAAGAGTTCTTCATTTTGATTTTGAAGATACTGTTTATAACCATAGGTACTGTTAAGAAGCTGAGTTAGATAAATATATGGCATATATTTAAGGTCATATTCATTTAAAAATTCATATTTTAAATATTCTTTGGTATAAGAAACTAGATTAGCGATATTTATTTTTCCGTTTTTAGCCTCTTTATCTAGGTAACTATAGGAACGGATTATTTCCCAGACAACAGGTAATTTAGCCGCACTTGCAAAGTCAATGACAGCTTTAATATGTTCTTTTTCATAGATAAACTGAAGAACGTTATAATCACCGTGGGTAGCTTTGACGGTTACATTTTTTATTTGGGTTAAATCCTTAGTCAAAATTGTTTTAATCATTTCTATTTTATCCGTTAGGTCTTTAGTAATTATGTCTTCGTATTTATCACCTTTGGAGCGCTCGATAATCTGGTTATATTTTTGAATACTTTGGCTGAATGTTTCTTTATCCGAATATTTATCTAAATTACAGTTCCAAAGGTCATCATATGGATAGTCTTCTAGTCCTTTTATTATGAGGGCTAGATATTTAGCGGATTCTTTTAACATCTCTTTATTACCGGTATTTTTTTCTATGGTATCACCTTCGATATATTTTTCTAAAATGCAGGTATTTCCTTGATGGTCAAGCATATCTGTACCATCTACATTTTTTAGATGTTCGGGTACTGGTAAATTTTTACTTTTTAAATGATTTATTACATGTACTTCT
>CALVIC010000009.1 GCA_944329365.1 uncultured Bacilli bacterium | reverse complement strand
TTTCAGTTATTATACCACTATCCAAGTATGGGTACTTGACCCCCTCTTTACATTGTCTAAAAAAATGATAACATCCCCCCCTTGATTTTTATGGGGAGGGGGGGTACAATGGAATTGTACGATAGAAAAGGAGTGTTTTTATATGAGACAAAGATTTAATACAAGACAAAGAAACTATATAATCTTAGGTCTATGTTCAATACTTTTAGTAATGGCCGCAGGGTATGCGGCATTTAGAACGCAACTTACAATAAATGGAACAAGTAATATAACAAGTGACTGGAAAGTATTAATAACAGATATTCAAAGTAAAACATTATCAGGAGACGCCACAGATGCCGAGGCACCAAGTCATACAGAAACAACTGCAACATTTAAAACAAACTTGGTAAGTCCCGGAGATAGTATGCAATATGATATAACTGTAGAAAATCAGGGAGATATTGATGCAAAATTAGATAAAATAACTGTACCAGAAAGTACAAATCCAGCCATAGGATTTGAAGTGACAGGAATAAGAGAAGGAACATTATTAAAAGCAGGTAATACAGCACTACTAACAGTAATAGTAAAATATAATGATGTAACAAAGCAACCAGATAATTTAACAGCAGATTTTACAGTGACATTGGATTATAGTCAGGCACCAAATGGATATGTAGAGCCAGTACCAACGATGACTTCTGAAGATTTAAAATCTTTAGCAGTTACAGAAGGTGATGGATTATATAAAGATGAATATGAAGAAGGAAAATATACCTACAAAGGAACTAATCCAAATAACTATATAACCTTTAATAATGAAATGTGGAGAATAATATCAATTGATTCTAATGGATTAATAAAAATAATGCGAAATGAAAGTGGTGGAAATAAAGTCTTTGATTTCGGGAATAATAATAACTGGGAAACATCTGACATAAAAACATATTTAAATGGAGAATATCTAGATACTATAAAAACGAATCAAGATAAAATGATAAGCCATACATGGAGTGTAGGAGGAGTAACATCTGGTAATAATGATTTAGCTGGACAAATAGCATCAGAAAATGGTACACAATCACAAAGTACTAGTATTGGAATGATAACGGCTAGCGAGTATTTAAGGGCAAATACAAATGCTGAACAATGTGAAACAGCTAATTTAAATAATGCAAATGCTTCAATATGCTTATCCACAAATTGGATGTACAATATAGTATCATCAGTTATTGGTTTATGGACAATTTCGCCTATCGCCAATAATTCCACTCTTGTCTTTGGTGTGAGTAGCTATAATGGCTTTTTGAACGATGATTCTGTATACCAAGGCTTTAACAGCGTTTTTCCAACTCTCTATCTAACCTCTAATCTTTTCTTAAGTGGAAGCGGAACAGAAAGTGATCCATTTACAATAATGTAACATTCACACAAATGTAAAAATAAAAAATTATATAAAAAAATTGCTTATTTTCTAAGCAATTTTTTAATAAATGATTTAGAATTAGTTTTAATATCTGGTTCTTCATCAAATTCATATCCCTCTTTTATATTACATCCATATTCAATAATTCGTCTAGGGGTAAATAAATAACCTCCAATAAAAAGAGAACCATTTTTAAGTGTTAATGTTCCTTTTACGTAAACATCTCCGCTTACTAAAACATCTCCACCATCAATTGTTAAATCATGGCAAGCAAGTAAATCACCATCAATATTTATTGTTTTATCGATAACCATTTCCTTATCCTTGATAAAAACGTTTCCTTCTTCATTTTTTTCTATGTTTTTCATTTATCATTATCTCCTTTTTCCTATTTCAGTAAAGCTTTATTCTTAACTTTTACTTCGGCATCTTCATCCAAAGTAAATAATCTTGGACAGTTAACCTTGCCGTTTCCATATACTTTACCTCGGCAAAATACACTAGATTCGCAAGTAATAGATCCATTAATGTATAAATCACCATCGAAAGCTAAAGGCCCAGTAACTTTTAAATCACCATCGATTATTGCATCATCGCTAAAGATGAGTTCGCCTCTATGCTCCCAGTTTGAACCTTTTGGTAAAATTGTTTTAACTGGCATTGTCCAGTTTCCAAAAATCAATGTTATTCCTTCAAATATTAATTCATCATGCAATTTTTTTCATCCTCCTTGCACATAACAGTATAAACTTTTCTTTAGACCATGTCAAATTAAAAAAACTTGTTTAACCTCTGTAAACCATGGTATAATTATAAAAGAATAGAGGGGATAACATGAATATTGAAATAATTGATAAATACTTTAGAGCTGCTAATTACTTATCAGCTTGTCAGCTCTACTTACTTGATAATCCACTACTAAAAAGAAAGCTAACTAGAAAAGATATCAAGAAAAAAATAGTCGGTCACTGGGGGACTGTACCTGCCCAAAATTTTATATACACTCATTTAAATCAGATGATAAACGAGTTTGACCTAAATATGATTTACATCTCTGGACCAGGCCATGGTGGCAATAGTCCAGTAGCTAACACTTATTTGGAGGGGACATATAGTGAAGTTTATCCAAGTGTCAGTCAAGATGAAGAAGGATTAAAAAAACTATTTAAACAGTTCTCATTCCCTGGTGGGATTCCATCACATGCCGCCCCTGAAACCCCAGGCTCTATTAACGAAGGAGGGGAATTAGGTTACTCCCTAGCACACGCTTACGGAGCCATTTTAGATAACCCTGACTTAATAGCGGCTTGTGTTATTGGAGATGGTGAAGCTGAAACAGGTCCGCTTGCCACCTCATGGCACGCCAATAAATTTATAAACCCCAAAAAAGATGGAGCTGTATTACCAATTTTGAACCTAAACGGTTATAAAATAAGCAACCCTACAGTATTTTCTAGAATTAGTAATTCTGAACTTGGAAGTTTCTTTTATGGTTGTGGTTATCATCCATACTTAGTCGAAGGTGATAACCCAAAAATAATGCACAAAATTATGCATCAAGCCCTCACAAAAGCCATTAAAGAAATTAAACAAATCCAGAAAAACGCGAGAGAAAACGGTGAATCAAAAAGACCATTCTGGCCAATGATTATCCTAAAAACACCTAAAGGCTGGACCGGACCTAAAATGGTCGACGAAAATCAGATAGAGGGCACTTTTAGAGCCCATCAAGTTCCAATTCAGCCTGACACAGACGAGCACATTAAACAAATCGAAGAATGGTTAAAAAGCTATCATCCAGAAGAACTATTTGACAAAAATGGTCACATTATCAAAGAGGTTGAAGACTTCGTTCCTAAAGGAACTAAAAGAATGGGGTCAAACCCTCATGCCAATGGGGGATTGCTTCTTAAAGACTTAATCCTTCCAGACTTTCGCAAATACGCCGTCGACATCAAAGAACGCGGCTCAGTTAAGGCTCAGGACATGCTTGAGCTAAGTAAATATTTAAAAGATGTTTACCTAAAAAATGATAAAAACTTTAGAATATTTAGCCCAGATGAAGCTATGTCCAACCGCTTATATAGTATCTTTGATGCTGAAAACCGTGACTGGCAAGCTGATCTTAAACCAAAAGATGATCACTTAGCCAAAGACGGAAGAATAATGGACTCGTATCTTTCCGAGCACCTGTGTGAAGGTATGCTTGAAGGCTATCTATTAACCGGAAGACACGGCATGTTTGTTAGTTATGAAGCCTTCCTTAGAGTAATCGACTCAATGGCTTCTCAGCACGCCAAATGGCTTAAAATGTGTCATAACATCTCTTGGAGACAAGATATAGCCTCACTAAACTACATCTTAACCTCTAACGTTTGGCAGCAAGACCACAACGGTTATACCCATCAAGACCCGGGATTCATCGACCACTTAGCCAATAAAAAAGCATCCATAGTCAGAATGTATTTCCCACCAGATGCCAATTGCCTAATATCATGCGTTGACCATTGCATAAAATCCAAAAATTACATTAATGCCATCGTTGCCTCTAAACATCCAAGTTATCAGTGGCTATCGATGGACGAAGCAGTCAAACATTGTACAAAAGGCCTTGGAATATGGCAGTGGGCCAGTAATGACGAAGACGAACCAGACGTCGTCATGGCTTGCTGTGGTGATACGCCAACAATTGAAACATTAGCCGCTATCTCCATCCTTAACGAAGAACTCCCTGAAGTTAAAATAAGATGTATAAATATTGTCGATTTAATGAAACTCGAATCTAAGAAAAATCATCCACACGGGTTAAGTGATGAAGAATATGATAACTTGTTTACTAAAGACAAACCAGTTATCTTTAACTATCACGGTTATCCATCCCTAATCCATGAACTTACTTACCTGCGTCATAACCGCAATATCTCAGTTCATGGCTACAAAGAAGAAGGAACAATCACAACCCCATTTGATATGCGTGTGCGCAACGAAATCGATCGCTATCACTTAGTCATCGATGTTATCAATCATTTAAAAAATAAAACAAGCAAAAGTATTTATCTGATTGAAAAAATGGAAAACCAGCTTATCAAACATAATAGCTATATTCAAGATTATGGTGAAGATATGGAAGAAATAAGAGAATGGAAATGGGAAAACAAATAGGAGGACAAAAACATGTATAACATAAAAAAAGGTGAAATTTCTATCGAATATACAAAAGATAAAATAAAAATATATTACTGCCCAGAAAATCTATCTGGCGATGAAAAACTTGAGGTTATCAAAAATATCGAAAGTGAATATGGTGAAGATAAAAACTATGAGATTCATGAAGTAGGAGAAGGGTACCCAGTATCTGCGAAACCTAGAAGCATATCTGTTTGGCTACCCCCTAAACCAAAAAAATTAGAAATAAAAGAAGAATCCAAAGAAGAAGGTAGAGTTCCAGACTATACCGTTGAATACGATAAAGACGAAGAGATATATAACATTTTAATAAATGTTGAAGGTAAAATCAAAAAAGATTCCGAAAAAATTATCTTAAACGAAGTCTTTGAAAAAATCCCATTTAACTCTCGGTATCGAATTATATGGCATTATCAAGACCACGATATCATTGATGATCCCCAGCACACAGATAAAATTATAAGTATGGTTGAAACTGCCTTTAGAAAAACAATAGATGAAAAAAATCAACTAAATTCATTTAGAAAAGAAATCGATAAATACGATGAACTAGCCGAACTAGCCGAACTAGAAGATTCTTGGAATGCTGAATTTACTGGTAAAAACATAAAAAAATAGTATGAATCACATACTATTTTTCGTTTTCAAATAAATTGTCATAAGAATACTTAAACACCCGGTAAGCATATTTTTTCGCACTATAATCAAATCGTCTAATTAAATTTCCCTCATTATCGTATTCTATAAAAGAATTATCTTTACCACTGCCGACTACAATATTGTCATTATCCATAAGCTCCACACTACTTACAATACTCGAATAAGGAACTCTAAATGATTTAACAAGCTCATAACTCTTATCGTTTTCATTGACTAAATATTCGTAAAAATAAGAAGTTTCTCCCTTGTTATAACTGCCAACGCCAGGATAATTAGACCACTCAAAATCAGGTCTAGTCGTTGCTGCTCCATAGTTGTTATTGAACATAAACAAATAATACTCACCACTCTTTAAAGAATCGTCCTTATAATAAGTAATACTATGTTGTCCGGCATGTGAAACGAAATCTCCCTTTTTCTCATAGAGTAGAGAAGCGTAAGAAGTTCCCTCTACCATTGATGGATCAGTAATCAAATATTTAACCTTTGGATCACTTTCAAAATCACTGACATAAATAATAGTACTAAGCTCTCTTGAACTCAAAACTACGTCGTCACCAATAACGCTTAATGCATTTATATGAATCCAATCTAAAGTATCGGTTCCATAACTGTTTTCTCCAGGATTAACCGCTGTTTCGTAAAATTCAGGAAGTAAGTCCTTCATATCAAAAAGCTGTTTAACTTCGCCACTTTCCAAATCTAAACTTATAACTGTATCCTCAATAGTTTCTGTATTATCTTGGTTAACTAAAATAATCAACTTATCATCATCCAAAACCATATCATGATGCATCGAATAATTACCTAAATCGTAAAATTTAACAATCTTTCCTAATTTATTAACCTTAATGATTCCTCTTTTTTTATAAGGATAATACATATAATCATCATCAAATATAACCCTGTCAGCTCGGTATCCGTCCAAGACAAATTCCTCTCTTAAAACACCAGAATTATCATAAATATATATATTAGATGCATAATTTTTATCATGACCTAAAACCGTATAAAGCCCATCGCTTAACTCCGCCTCCGTATCGCCATCCGTAACCTCTAATTGCGTATCGATATTCTCATTAAGCTTAGGTGTCTTTATTTCATAAGTCTTTTCCAAAACCTCATTATTCTTATTCGTCTCCCTAAGTGTAAGCTCATTTACCTCACCAGGCACAAACCCAATTAATTGAAATTCTTTCTCCAAAGAATAATCATTACTCAAATCCCTTTCAAAATCATCGTACCCATCTGTACTTATCTTATATGAAAGCTGACTATCCTCATCACTAGTATAATAAATATAATAAGACAAACTACCAGTTCCATAAGGATTGTAGATGATAAGTGGATTATCTATCGTATAATTTCCATCATCCTTTAATTCATCTATTTTCTTCTCAATTGTATCTTGATAATCTGAAGTGAATATCGAAGTATCATCATCTTTATTTACCTCATAAATCCCATCACTATAGACAAAACTTATCTCATCATCATTCTTTAAATAATTATTATAAATCCTCCTTCCAAAAATAATACTCAAAATTCCTATAATTAATATCAAAGCGACAAATATAATTAAAATTTTATGACTTTTCTTAGATTCTCTCATCTCTAAACTCCTCCTTTATAATTTTAGAATATCCAATTTATGTGAAATTAATTTGAAAAAAAGTCAAAAATACATAATGTGACATATCTTTCACATAAAAAAAGTTCCTCAAAAAAGAGGAACCCTTAAACTATAAAATTCTTGTAATTGAAACAGAACCAGAATATAAATCATTTGGTACTAATTTAATATCGATATCTGATGTATTTATAAATCTATAACTTGCCCCAGGCAAAGCAGCAAATATAGCATTACCGCTGACAGTACCCGTATCACAACAAGTTAATTTGTTGTGAGTGGAAGAGTGTGCGATTAAAACATCAGTTGGCCAGTATTGATGGAATTCAATACCGATCGTTTTTGGCTCACAGTTAGAATTTTTACTATCGTTATGTCTTACGTTAATCCACCAGTGAACTATATAAATACCTTCTTCTGGAATTGAAAAGTCACCAGTATTTGGATTATAAGTAATCTTATTTGAAATGTTAGTCGTTTGGAACATTACCGGTTGACCAACAGGTACAGATGTATCAGTTTCATCATGAACCATTGCATAACTGTTAAAGTTTTCTGCAGGATCTCCTGCTGGACCCGTTGGACCAGTAGCCCCAGTAGCACCCGTTGGACCAGTAGCTCCGGTCGGACCAGTAATACCAGTAGCTCCAGTTGGACCAGTAACCCCGGTTGTTCCAGTAGCCCCAGTAGGACCTGTCATACCAGTTGCTCCGGTAGCCCCATTAGGACCAGTCGGACCCGTTGGACCAGTAGCTCCTTTCTTGTTAATACAGTCGATAACTTTGCACAAGCACTCGTCGTCCTTGCACTTTTTTCTAATATCTTCTAAATCGTTATTATTCATTTTTTCCTCCTCCCACAATATAGTATGAAGTGATACAAAAAAATGCCGAGCTCATAACCAGAAAACAAAAAATTTAACAAATATTTTCTAAAGGCTATTAATTTCTATAATTTCATGTAAAATAGAACTAGAAGGGAATGAGAAAAATGAAAACAGAAATTGTCGTAACCGGAATCTTAAAATCAAAAGATCACTATCTAATTGTCGAAAGAGCAGACTATGATGAAACATATCCTTCTCCTTGGGAATTCCCAGGTGGACACCTAGAAGATGGCGAAACAATTACCAAAGCCCTAAAAAGAGAGCTTAAAGAAGAAATAAATTATGATTTAACTAGTGAACCTAAAATCACCAACTTTTATGATGAAATAAGAGAAAAAGATGGAAACAAATCACATTTTATCGAACTAGATTTTTTAATCGAAGTAGACAAAGAAAAAGCTGCCATCGAATTGAGCTTCGAGCACACCTCCTATAAGTGGATTACTAAAGATTCAGAATATATGACCGATTTTCTAAAAAGAAAAATTCAAAACATTTAAAAAAATCAGTTCAAAAGACTGAATTTTTTGTATGAAAAAACCCTTTAATTAAAGGGTTAATAATCATAAGTGGCGTCCCCTAAAGGATTCGAACCTTTGACCCACGCCTTAGAAGGGCGTTGCTCTATCCAGCTGAGCTAAGGAGACATAACTCACGCGACATACCAAGTATACAATAAAATTTAAAAAATTACAATATTTTTATCAATATTTTAGAAAAAAAGATAACCTAAATGGAATGTAAAACTAAATTAACTGTCAAAATAATCTTTTATAGTTCACAAAAAACTCAAGCAATGTTATAATTTATAAAGAAAGGTAGGTAATAAATATGTCAAAAATAAAAGACATCAAAGCCCGTGAAATATTAGATTCAAGAGGAAATCCAACCGTTGAAGTTGACGTATTATTGGAAAGTGGAGCCAAAGGAAGAGCTGCCGTCCCATCAGGCGCTTCAACCGGCTCTAAAGAAGCTCTTGAATTAAGAGATAACGACCCCAAAAGATACCAAGGAAAAGGCGTTCTAAAAGCGGTAAACAACGTAAATACAATCATAAAAAAATCCTTAATCGGCCTTGAATCATCTAACCAGCGCCAAATCGATGAAACGATGATTAACTTAGATGGAACCGAAAACAAAACAAACTTAGGAGCCAATGCCACTCTAGGAGTATCTCTAGCTGTTTTAAAAGCTACTGCCAAAGAGAAAAATATTCCTTTATATAAATACTTTGAAGATGAAATATCTCTTCCAAGACCGATGATGAATATCTTAAATGGAGGTGCGCATGCCGACAACAATCTCGATTTCCAAGAGTTTATGATCATTCCAAATGCCAATAACTTTAAAGAAAGATTACGTATCGGTAGTGAAGTCTTTCACACTTTAAAAAAGGTTCTAAAAGAAAACGGCTTTAATACTGGAGTAGGGGACGAAGGTGGATTTGCCCCTAACCTAAGTACCAACGAAGAAGCTCTAGATATGCTTATGAAAGCAATTGAAGAAGCTGGATACACCCCTGGAAAAGACGTAAACTTTGCCTTGGACGTTGCCGCCAGCGAGTTTTATGAAGATGGCATATATAACTTAAAAGGTGCGAATAAAAAACTTACAAGCATCCAGTTAGTTGACTATTATCAAACTCTCATAGACAAATATCCAATCATCTCTATCGAAGACCCAGTCGACGAAGAAGATTGGGAAGGTTTTAGAAAAATGACTGAAAAATATGGTGATAAAATTCAATTAGTTGGCGATGATCTATTCGTTACTAACATCAAATATCTTCAAAAAGGTATCGACAATAAAGCTGGAAACGCCATCTTGATTAAACTAAATCAAATTGGAACCTTTACTGAAACTTTAGAGACGATAAACCTCGCTAAAGAAAACGGCTATAAAACAATTATCTCTCACCGTAGTGGGGAAACCGAAGATGTAATCATTGCCGATTTAGCTGTTGCCCTAAACCTCGGCCAAATCAAAACGGGTTCACTATCCAGAAGTGAAAGAACGGCTAAATATAACGAACTACTCAGAATCGAAGAGGATTTAAACCATGAATAAAGGATTTACCCTAATTGAGCTAATCGGAGTCATCGTTATCCTAGCTGCCTTACTATTAGTAATCATTCCAAACGTCACTGATAGTACTCAAAGGGGAGTGGAAGAGGCAAGTGAGCAAAGTAAAGAAAACGCTGAATTTGCTGCTAAAAACTGGGCATCCGATCATAAAGGAAGCCTTCCGAGCAAAGGAAACACTAAAAACGTTACCATATCTGAACTTCAAAACGGTGGATATATCGACATTAACGACGGAGGTAAACTTCCAAACGGCGATAAATTAGACGGCTGCGTTGTTATTAAAAACACAACTCCAGATACCGCCACCAAAAATACCTATACTTATACCTACAAAGATAATTGTTGACACGAAAAAAGCGTTATGATTTAACGCTTTTTTTAATATCCATAATTACTGGTAAAATAATAGGCCTTCTACCTGTATGAGTACTTATATAGCTAGAAATAGTACTGATAATTTCATTTTTTATATCCGCATAATCGGCGTCAGTTTTAAGTTTATCGTTAATGGCCCATTTAGCCATACCTTCTAGCTTTTTAAGCAATTGGATATTGTCGTTAACTAGAACAAAACCACGAGTTGTAACATTAGGAGTTCCAATCAACTTTTTATTTTTAACATCGATATTGGCAATTACAACTACGATACCATCATTGGCCATCGTCTTACGTTCCTTCATAACTGAATTACTTACATCGCCAACACGATTACCATCGACATAATTATTACCGATATGAATATGTCCAGCATATTTGATAACTTGGTCCTTCATTGCTAGAACATCACCATTACTTAAAACAAACGCATTTTCTCTTGGCATACCACATTTAACTGCGATATCCGCACTTGCCTTAAGCATTCTGTATTCACCGTGGAATGGCATTAAATATTTTGGCCTAGCAAGTTGGAATAACCATTTAAGTTCTTCCTCATTCGCATGACCAGAAGCATGAATTTCTTTCAAATCAGAGTTAGTATAAACCGTAACTCCTTTTAAATATAACTTATTAATAGTTCTACCGATACTTAAAGCATTTCCTGGAATTGCTGAAGATGAGAAAATAACGATATCATCTTGTGTTAATTTGATCTGTCTAAAAGTACCATTCGCAATTCTACTTAAAGCTGCAAGCGGTTCACCTTGAGTACCTGTACATAAAATACATACCTTCTCAGGAGCCATTCTCTTAGCTTCCTCAGGTGTGATAAATACCTCTTTGTGTTTAATATAACCACCTTCGATTGATATCTCGATATTATTTTCCATACTTCTACCGAAAGTAACAATCTTTCTTCCATGTCTTTTACAAGTATCGACAATATGCTTAAGCCTGTAAATATTAGATGCGAACGTTGCGATTATAATCCTTCTATCTGGGTTCTTTGTAAATATCTGTTCTAAAGCATTGTTAACTAAAGACTCACTGTTACTTGTACCTTTATTCATCGCATTTGTACTATCGTTCATCAGTAACGTAACCCCTTCAGCTCCAAGTTTTGCAATCTTGTGAAGTTCAGGAAGCGGTCCAATAGGTGTCAAATCGAACTTGAAATCGCCCGTTGTCATAATTGTTCCGTCTTTAGACTTAATAATAATACCGTGAGCGTCAGGAATAGAGTGGGTTACCCTGTAAAACTCAACTTGAAATTCTTTGAATTTATAAATACTATCATCATCATAGGCATAAACATTATTATATTTAATACCTCTATCTTCTAATTTCTTTCTAATTAAAGCCGCTGCTTGATGAGGTGCATATATAGCTGGGATATTGACCATTGTTACTAAAAATGGAATTGCCCCAATATGATCCTCATGACCGTGAGTAATAAATAAACCTTTTATCTTACTCTCATTTTCCTTTAAAAAAGAAAAATCTGGAATAACATAATTAATACCCATTAACTCATCACCAGGGAAATAAACACCGGCATCTGTAATAATAAGTTCATCATTACGCATCATACAATACGTATTCTTACCGATTTCGCCAAGCCCACCCATCGCGAAAACGTAAGTTACATCTTTTTCAAATTTCATTAAAAACTCCTTTCTAAAAAGTTTAAAACTGACTACCTAATTATATACTTTTTCTCATAAAATGGCAAGTTATCCTCCTAAGCTGTTAAAAATTCCCGCATTTATTCTTGACACCTACTCATAAAATCATTAAAATACATGAAAAGAAAGAAGGAAACAAATGAAAAAAGATAAATACCAAGTTTTAGAAGACATCATTAAGAAAAAAGAAAAAGAGGTATTCGAATCTCTAACAAACAAAAGAATCTTATCTAAAGATACCATTCAAAATCTTTTGGCCTTAGATGAAGTCCAAACACATTTAAACTACGAAGTAACTCTTGATTATATTATGGTTTTTCCAAAGCTCGAAGAAATTGCTCCTTATATATTAGAAAAACCAGATATCTTATTAGGCAGCCGTATAATTATTGAAAACATTCATTATGCAATTTTAAAACAAGAATTATTTTATCTTTTTATGGAAAAGTATAATGTAACCGACCCCTACGAAAAACTATACTATTTCATAAATTGCCTTCCTAAAGAAGATTACTCTAGCACTAAAGTGATAAATAATTATTTAAATAACTATCCAGCCACAGAACTTTTAGCAAATCAAAGTCATAAAGATAATCATACAATGCCTAAATATGAAGAAAATTCTCTTAGAATATTGTTTAGTATTGACTTTGCAAATGACTTAAACGAATCAGAAACCGTCCAGCTTTTAAGACTCGTTCAAGAATATCATTATGATTATATGGATAAAAACGTCAAACCACATATTGAAGACGAAGAATTTGACATTAATAAATGTATAAAAAAAGTGACCCAGATCATTATAGACAACCAAGAATCTAAACAAAAGAATTTATAAAAAATGGATATATATAAAGCATTTAACGAACATATCAATCTCTTAAAATACGAAATTTATGTCAAATTAAACCAAGCAAACGAATCTGACTCGGTAATCGATAAAAAACTTTTAGTTAAGCTTATGGAATACGAAGAAGCTGAAGAACAAAGAGCTTATATGACATTGTTTGACCTTGCCTTTATTAGTACAAGCAATTTAGAATATAAAGATTATATTGAAAATGCTAAAACCTTTGTGACTCCATTAATAAGTGTGACAAGGCGTAAGCTTTACATTTACAGTGTTCTAAATTCATCAAACGTAACTGACCCCTACGAAAAATTATATTATTTAAAATCACTAGATGAAAATATATTTTCTGAAAAAACCGATAAGCTTCTAGAAAAATATCCGTCCACTACGGCCAAATGTACTCTTCAAGCTCAAAAACTAAATACTTTAGACAAAAAAACATATCAAATATTAAAAACATACGTTACCTTTCCCGAAGAATATATTGCTATCTTATCGAATATTTTGCCAGAGGTATTAAGTTTAAACATCAATTCTTTAATTGAACTTTCTAATTATAGCCAAATTTATATAGCAAAAAACATCGAAAGTAAAATTAGTCATAACAAAGTAGATGAGAAAAGTTTTATTTTGGCCATTGACGGAACGATTAATCATTATTTAAGCAATAATCATTTCAAGCCAAAGAGGTTGTAAAATCCTCTTTTTTCTTTTAATTTTCTTGCTTTATTTAATTATCTGTTGTAAAATTAACTATGTAATAGGAGAGTATGATATGGGATTATTCGATAAATTTAAAAACATTTTTAAGAAAGAAGAAAAAAAAGAGACAGAAGCTTATAGTGAAGGACTAGAGAAAACAAGGCAAAATTTTCTAACCTCACTTATCAATTTAAATAAACACTACACCAAAATAGATGATGATTACTTTGACGAATTAGAAGAGATTTTTATTATGGCCGATATCGGTGTCGACACGGTCATGAAAATAATCGACAGACTAAAAACAAGAGTAAAAAAAGAGAAAATCGAAGGACCACAGGAACTTCAAAACATCATCGTCGACGAAATGTTTATAATCTATGTCGATAACGATATTATTGTAAATAAAATAAACTACGCCGAAGAAGGGCCAACAGTTATCTTGTTTGTCGGTGTCAACGGAGCTGGTAAAACAACAACCATTGGTAAACTTGCCAGTAAGCTAAAAAAGGAAGGCAAAAAAGTTTTGATGATAGCTGGTGACACATTTAGAGCTGGAGCCACTGAACAGTTAAATATCTGGGCAGATAGAGTAGGAGTCGACATTGTCACCCACAAAGAAAAGGAAACAGACCCAGTAAGTGTCATGTATGAAGGCGTAACTAAAGCCAAAAACGAAAACTACGATGTCGTTTTAATCGATACAGCTGGAAGGCTCCAAAACAAAGTAAACCTTATGAAAGAACTTGAAAAAGTTAATAAAGTAATCGGTAAATTAATACCAGGTGCCCCGCACGAAACCTTACTTGTTATTGATGCAACAACTGGCCAAAACGGTGTTTCTCAAGCTAAAAACTTTAAAGAAATCACCAATATAACCGGAATCGTTTTAACCAAACTCGACGGAACTGCCAAAGGTGGAATCGTTTTAGCTATCAAAGATAGTACTGGTATCCCTGTAAAATTCGTCGGCCTTGGCGAAAAAGAAGAAGATCTAAGAGTCTTCGACATTGAAAAATACATCTATGGTTTATTCAAAGAAATGGAGGACTAACATGAAAAAGTTAAGTGTCGGACTAAAAATACAATTAGTTTTAGCTATAATTCTCTTGGCTATGCTTATAGTTACCTGTTTTTATAATAAACTTTTAAACTATAGTGAAATCCTTGCCGGGATAACTTTACTAGTAATGGCCTATAACAACCAAAAAGAGTATAAAAGAAAAGCCATGACAGCTATATATGCCGTTGTTGGACTGCTCATTATGGTCTTTGCCATTGTCAGGATTATAAATGGATAAAACCTTATACTATATAAATTTATACGATTATTACGGTGAACTTTTAACAAGCAAGCAAAAATTTTATTTCGAAGCTTATTATTTCAACAATCTAAGCTTATCTGAAATAAGCGAAGAAGAAGGAATCACTCGTAATGCGATATACCGGCAATTGAAAGTCGCAGAAGACAAATTAAAATACTATGAAGACAAACTAGAGTTAATAAAAAAATCAAAAGAGATAAAAAAACTAATCAAAAACATTGATGAAAATTTAAAAAAACAAATAGAAGAATTAATATAGGAGGATAATCATGTTTGGAAAAATTGTTTTTATAAGTGATACAGAAGCTCACGTTAAAATAGCTGCTGAAGGTGGATTGAACACCAATATTATGAATATGCATGTCGTCTTCGAAGATGGCGACAAAAAAGTCTTGGGTGAAGTTGAAGACATCAACGACGAAATAATCAAAATTAGATTTCTCGGTGAAATCACAAACGGTAAGTTTATCGGTGGTGTCATTCGTAAACCAACCTTTAATGCCTCTCTTCGCCTAATCACCCCTGAAGAAGTTGGAATGTTAGTCGGTGAAGATACTCCATCTACCTTTGTCTTAGGTGATAGTCCTTTATATGAAGGAAACAAAATCAGAGTTGATATTAATGACCTGTTTAGTAGTCATATGGCTATATTTGGAAACAGTGGTTCTGGTAAATCATGCGGAGTAGCAAGACTCTTACAAAATGTCTTTTCAAATCCAAAACTATTACCGTTTAGAGCCAACATCTTCATCTTTGATGCTTATGGTGAATACCACAACGCTCTTCAAAATATAGATAAAGTAAACCCTAACTTAGGTTTTAAATTTTACACGACCAATGTCAATCAAACTGACGGTGAAATCTTAAGTATCCCACTTTGGCTTATGGATATCGACGACATGGCCCTATTATTACGCGCCGATAAACACTCACAATTAACCATAATCGAAAGAATGCTTAAATTAGTTACCATTTTCGCCTCAGAAGATGATTTATCTTTAAAATATAAAAATCATTTAATTGCCAAAGCCATAATGACAATTTTATATACAAATCAAACCGCAAGTAGTAAACGTAATGACGTCTTCAAAATTCTAGCTACTTGTTCAACTCCGCAGTTCAATCTAGAAGCTCCAGTACAAGGAATCGGCTATACCCGTAAATTTAGAGAATGTTTTACTATCGATACTCACGGACAGTTCCCAGAAAGCATTTTAATGACTGAATATGTAACTAGCTTTATTGATGAATCACTAGACACTTACGAACCAAAAGAAACCAAATATTATACTCTAGAAGATCTTGAAAAAGCTTTAGAATTTACTTTAATTAGTGAAGGACTTTTAAATAACGAAGAAACATATGCCGATGCTATTACATTAAAAGTTCGTCTTCACTCATTGACCATTTCTGAAAACTCCCGCTACTTGAGATATCCAAACTTTATAACCATGGAAAATTATATAGCAACATTAGTTGCGAAAAATGGTCGTAAAGCTCAAATCATCAACTTCAACCTCGAAGATGTCGAAGACTGGTTTGCTAAAGTAGTAGTTAAAATATACACTAAAATGTTATTTAACTTTGCTAAAAAATTAAAAGATCGTGCCTCAATTCCATTCCACATCTTTGTCGAAGAGGCTCATAGATACGTTCAAAGAGATGGTGATGTCGAATTAATCGGTTACAACATCTTCGAAAGAGCCGCTAAAGAAGGACGTAAATACGGACTTATGTTCAACCTAATCTCTCAAAGACCAGTTGAAATATCAGATACCGTTATATCTCAGTGTGCGAACTTCTTAATCTTTAAAATAACCCACCCAAGAGATCTCGACTATATCACTAAAATGCTTCCAAACATCAGTGCCGACATCGTCGAAAAACAAAAAACATTGCAGCCAGGAACTTGTATGGCCTTTGGTTCAGCTTTTAAAATACCGACAATCGTTAGAATGCAAATGCCAGATCCAGCTCCGTCAAGTAGTAGTTGTGACGTTGTTAGAACATGGCAAGCTAACTAAAAATGCGCGAAAAAGAAATAAGGCCAGCAAACAAAATATTAATAATTATAATTTCATTATTAGCAATCCTCGCCATCCTTCTTTGGATAAATTACATTCTTATAAAACCCAATACAGTTGCAACCGTTCAAACCTTAGAAGAAATAAAATTAAAATCAGTTGTTCAAAATCACTTACTATTTAGTGATATTAAAATAAATGAAGAAAAAGGCGAGTATGTAGTAACTTCAAAAGTCACAAATCTAACTTCTAATATTTTATCCATCTCTCCCATAACAATGACCTTTAGAGATAGCGATAAAAATGAAATTGCCAGTATAACATCTTATTTAGGTAGTACCATAACTGAAGAAGCAAGTAAAACCCTTTATATAAAAACCAACGTAAACTTATTTACAGCTAGGAGTGTCGACGTTGAAGTTCAAACAAACCTATAAAATCAGATTTATTCTGATTTTTTTATTAAATAAATCATGTATATGATATAATATATATGAGCCCAAATATCTCAATGGATAGAGTATTCCCCTCCGAAGGGAAAGATAGGAGTTCGATTCTCCTTTTGGGCGCCATATATGAATACTAAAAAGATTTAATAAATCTTTTTTTATTGTTCAAAAGAGTTTTACATTAAAAAAGTGGATTATTGATCCAAAGCCTTTAAAGACTCGATCATATCCACTTTTCTTAAATAATTATAAGTAAATAATTCGACGACAATTGAAGACACAATAGTTAAAACTGTCGCAAATACGAAACTCCAAACACTTATAGACCTTAAGAACATTATTTCATCAGTCTCAGCTGTAGTAATTACATATTGATCAAGCATCACTCCTAAAACAAGTCCTACAGCAATACCAATAAGGGTTAATATAATAGTTTCTCTATATACATAACTTGAAATCTCTTTATTCTTAAATCCTAAAACCTTAAATGTTGCAATCTCTCTTTTTCTTTCATTCATATTTATAATTAGTAAATTATATAAAACAACAATTGCTAAAAGTAGGGCAGCCCCAATAATTAAATAGACAATACTGTTAAGTCCATCGATAATCGAATTATAAGTCTCGATATTATCATTAGTATAATTAACCGCATTAATATTATTTTCTTTAAGTAAATTAGTTGCGATATCATCGTATTTGTCACTACTTAAATTACCCATAATCATGTTGTAGCCATCGCTATCAAATACTTTTTCGCGGTATTCTGAACTCATATAAATATAATGCATTGCATAATTCTCACAAATACCAGCCACATAAATAACATGCAAATTATTGTCAGTATCTCTTATTTTAATTGAATCACCTTTACTTACGCCAAGTAAATTTGCCATCTTTTCAGTTATAATCGCCCCATAGTTAGGTAAAGAAAGCTTCTCCCCGGTTTCACAATCATTTAAACTTATGTAATCATTAACTTTACTTTTATCCTCGAACGTTAGCATATACACATCATTAGTCTTATTATTAGTCTCAAAAGTAAAGGCTTCTTGATTAATTAAAGTAGGGGAAGTAATATCATTCTTATCTAAAATACCTTGTAAATCATCGCTGATATCTTCGGTATTTTCACTAACTGAAACCAAAACATCATATTTTAAAATCTTTCCGTATTGTAAATCACCAATACTATTAATACCATCTCGTAAACCAAAACCAGTAAGCAATAAAGCCGTACACCCGGCAACTCCGATTATCGTCATGAAAACTCTTTTTTTATACCTAAATATATTTCTAATTGTAATCTTCCAAGTAAAACTAAGTTTATTCCAGACAAATTTCCATCTTTCAAGTAAAACCTTTTTACCTTCTTTAGGTGCCTTCGGTCTAAGAAGTACTGCTGGTTTTTCCCTAAGCTCCCTAAGACATACGTAAATTGCCACTGAGACCATTAAAGCCGAAGTACAAAGTAAAATAACTGTATATGAAACAGGTTTAGCGCCAATAATCAAATCAGGAACTACATAATTAGAATTATAAATTCCATAAATAACCGAAGGAATTAAATAATATCCCACTGAAAGACCCACTGAAACTCCAATAATCGTTGCAATCAAACAGTAAAATATATAACCTAAAGTAATTTTGAAATTGCTATATCCAAGCGAAGTTAAAATACCAATCTCGCTTCTTTCTTCCTCGATTAATCTTCCTAAAGTATTAAGACATATAAGCCCTGCGACTAAAATAAAGAAAATCGGGAATACATTTGAAATAGCTTCGACCTTACTCGCATCATCATAGAAATTAGTATATCCATTATTACTTGTTCTATCGAGTAAATACCATACTGGTTTTTCTATTAAATCTAATTTTTCGCGCTCTTCAGCAATCTTTTGCTCAGCCTCATCCTCTCTTGACTCAAGTTCTAAAACCCCGGCATTATATTCATCATAACCACTTTGAACCTGAGCTATGCCATCATTGACACTCTTGTAATTCTTATTAATTTTATCTCTTCCATTAGAAATTTCTTTCTTTAAAGTACTTTCATTTTTATCTATTTCATCTTCTTTTGAATTTAACTCGTTTAATCCATTTTGTAACTGAACTAAACTTTGATACTGAGTAGATAAAACGTCACAATTCTCCTTGCAATTTTGAATCTGACTATTAAGATTAACTATATAACTATCTAAATTACTCTCATCAAGTCCAAAACCACTTAAAGTATTCAAAATCTGATTTCTACTTGCTGTAATTTGCCTTCTTCCTGAAGCAATCTGACTCATACCGTCACGTTCTTGCTTATTTAAATCACTTAACGCACTATCGAGCTTTGCCTTTGAATCCATAAGCTCATTATAATTATCATCCAAAGACTTCTTGCCCGCCTCAAGTTCCGCTCTCGCACTATTAAGCTCGTTGTTAATCTCAGCCTCAGCCTTATTTATCTCATCCATTGTTTCTTGTAAGATTTCCTCATATCGTTTAGTCTCTCTAATCGGTTTAAGCTTCTCAAGCTCGCTATCTAATTTCTCAGTCATCTCGTTATACTCATCACTATAAGCTTTCTCATCCTTGCTTCCCTTAGCTAAAAGATAAGCTTCTGTGTAGTATTCCATATCAAAATCATCTTTTAAAACATAAACATATGAATCTAACTTACCATTACCGATATTTGCGATTCCCTTTTCCTTGGCTAAATATAAAGGAGTAGTAATAAGTCCCGTAACCTCACACGAACTTATGCTCATATAATCATCTAAATTATCTAGTTCGAAATTGATCATCTCACCAACTTTATATTTACCATCTTCCGCCAAACATTCAGAACTCTTCTTTGGCATCCTGCCATCTTTCAAAACGACTTCGTTTACATCATCCTCAATCGCATGAACCCTAATTGTCTTACCTTTACTCATCACATCCAAAGAGTAGGTAGGTATGACCTTATCGACATTGTCGAGCTCTTCCAGCGATTTAATATCATCGTCGTTAAGTCCCATTGTCGATGTAACCTTAAAATCCATTAAATTACTGTCGTCAAAGTATTTATCGATTGTATGTATCATATCTGGCGAAGCTTCCCTAAGCCCGGCAAAAAATCCTGTTCCTAAAGCTACAATCAAAACAACCGATAAAAACCTGCCAATTGCCTTTTTAATTTTAAATAAAGAAGATTTAAATAAAAGCCACATCTACCATTCAATCTCCTTGACATCCTTCGGATTTTCGTTAACTCTCTCGCTAACTACAGTTCCATTTTTCATTTCGATAACTCTATCGGCAATTTCGGCAATTTGTGAATTGTGTGTAATGATAATCGTTGTCATATTGTATTTTCGGCTCATCTCTTGTAAAAGTTCTAAAATCTTTCGGCCAGTTTTACTATCTAAAGCTCCAGTCGGTTCGTCACACAAAAGTAACTTCGGATTTTTCGCAATCGCCCGGGCAATCGCCACTCTTTGTTGCTCCCCGCCAGAAAGTTGAGCCGGGAAATTATTCATCCTATCCTTAAGCCCAACCCTCTTTAAACATTCGGCTGGATCTAGAGGATCTTTACATATTTGTGAAGCTAGCTGACAGTTTTCTAAAGCAGTCAAATTCTGAACCAAATTGTAAAATTGAAAAACAAAACCAATATCATATCTTCTATATAATACAAGTTGCCTCTTATTTAATTTTTCAATATTTTTTCCATCGACCACAACTGACCCGCTATTACAACTATCCATCCCACCTAAAATATTTAAAACCGTCGTTTTTCCTGCTCCAGACGGGCCCAAAATAACTGCTAGTTCGCCTTTTTCAATCGTAAAGGCGGCATTTTTTAAAGCCTGTATTTGAACCTCGCCCATCTTATAAATTTTGTTTATTCCCTTAAGTGATATATAAGCCATAATTATCCCTCCTATAATTACCTTCATTATATCATTTTTATTAAATACTTTCTATGAAAATAACTCTCTTTCTAACATTGATAAAAAGAACATAAAATATTTCATCCCCCAAAAAATAACACCATTAAACGCAAAAAAATCTTTCAATATTTAAAACCTTATAGTATAATAATTAAAGGAAGGAAGGTATTTTAATGAAAATAATTTCTATTAATGCTGGTAGTAGCTCACTAAAATTTAGTCTATTTAACATGGATAATGAATCAGTTATCGCCAGTGGAGTATTTGAAAGAATTGGTATCGACGGAAGTTGTTATACCATTAAATTTAACGGCGAAAAATATAAAGAGGAAGTTCCTTTAAAAACTCATGCCGACGCAGTTAATATCTTATTAGATAAATTAACTAGTATGCATATCATTGAATCATTAGATGAAATCGGTGGAGTAGGTCACCGTATCGTTCAAGGTAAAGATTTATTTGACAAATCAGTATTAGTTGACGATGAAGTAATGGAGAAACTTGAATCAATCAAACATTTTGCCCCTCTTCATAACCCAGCTAATATGCTTGGAATTGAAGCGTTCAGAAAAGCTTTGCCAAACGTTCCAATGTCAGTTGTCTTCGATACGGCATTCCATCAAACAATGGACGAAGAAACATATCTATATGCCGTACCTTATGAATGGTATGAAAAATATGGAATTCGTAAATATGGTGCTCACGGAACAAGCCACCGCTATATAACCGAAACAGTTAAAGATTTACTTAAAACTGATAAATTTAAATTAATCAGCTGTCACATTGGAAACGGTGGATCAATAACTGCTATCAAAGATGGTAAATGTGTCGATACTTCAATGGGATTCACCCCACTTGCTGGAATCATGATGGGAACTCGTTCAGGTGACGTTGACCCATCAATCATCCCACCAGTAATGGAGGCTGAAAATAAAACAATTGATGATATCATCAATGATTTAAATAAAAATAGTGGTGTTTTAGGTTTAAGTGGTATATCTAGTGATATGCGTGATATCGAAGACGCTTATAACGAAGGAAACCCAAGAGCTGTCTTAACATTCAATAAATACGTTCAAAGAATTGTTGATTATATTGCTCAGTATTATGTTCGCCTAGGCGGAGCTGACGTAATTGCTTTTACTGCTGGAGTAGGGGAAAATAGTCCAATTTTAAGAAAACTTGTTTGTGAAAAACTTGCTTGCTTAGAGGTAAAACTAGATGAAGAGAAAAATAACGTTCGTGGAAAATTAACTAAAATAAGCGCGGATGATTCTAAAGTAGCTGTATACGTTATTCCAACTGATGAAGAATTAATGATCGCTCGTGATACTTTAGAACTTATAAAATAAAGGCAATCAACAAAAGATTGTCTTTTTTGATGCTTAAAAAAAGCAATTATAAGTAAACACTTAATTTTAGCTCAAATTTTTTCTTAAAAAAACAGAAAGAAGGGAATTCATATATGAAATAAATAATAATTATAAGTATCTTTGTCCTAAGTATGCTTATGCTAGTATAATAATTGTTGTAGTTGGAATCATATGTATAGTAATTTTAGTATTTACTATGAAAAAAGCAACTGAGAAAAAACAAAAGTGCGTATCAAAATCGCACTTTTTTAATCTTTATATCCCACACACCACTTAAATAAAGTAATATCTATTTTATTATATAAAACGTAAAATGTCTTTGGTGATAATATTGCCCTGGCAAGTATTGGTAAGAAAAGTCCTAGTACATAAAGTCCAAAAAATATTGCTATACCTATTGCTAAAGGACCATTTGTTTCCATGACCTTATCAAAGCCTTGATCATTAATCAAATACATTAGAAACACCAAAATTAAACAGGCAAACGGAAATAATCTGCTGAATATACTTAAAATAATATTACTACCCGCACTACTCAAATAGGCAAAACCGATTAAAATAACCTTTATCAAAAAACATAAGAAAGTTTCCAAATAAACTCCTATCCAGGCAAGTATTTTTCTTGGAAGAGGATCTTTACTATATTTCATATATTCTTTTAAATATTCCCATTTAGTAACCATATCATCATCGATATTATCTGTCTGGGTATTTGTATGAGAATTTTGAGTATTTGTATAATTATTTGTTTGTTCCCTTCCTGTATATTTGTTATAACTTTCATTTATATCTTGATCTAACGAAAGATCATAACCTCTTCGCTTATCGTCATCTAATAAAATAGCTTTAGCCTCATTTAACTTCATCGCCATCTTTGGTGCCTCAGATGATTTGTTAATATCGGGGTGCCACTTCTTCATCTGATTTTTATAAGCCTTTTGAATTTCCTCTTTTGAAGCCGTTCTTTCTACTCCAAGCAGTTCGTAATAATTCATTTTACTATCCATAAAATCAATCCCTTTACAAGCAAAAGTATATAATAATCTGTTTTTTTTGTAAAGTTGACTATTGCCAGACCATCAAAAATATGATATTATTAAATAGTCAAAGACATGGCCTGTTGGTGAAGTGGTTTAACACGCGCGCCTCTCAAGCTCGTATTCACGGGTTCAAACCCCGTACAGGCTACCATTTTGAAATCAAAGGCCCAAATGGCCTTTTTCTTCTTGCAAAAATGTAATATTTTGTAACCATTAACTAAGGTAAAATTCTCCAAGATTATCTATAATGTAATCGAAAGGAGAAAATTATGGACGAAATAAAAGAAAAAACGCTGGAATTATTCGGAATCATTGCCTTTATCGCTATCTGCTTTGTTGTAATCTACGTTCTGTTTTATCAAAGTACAGATTACTATGTTAAAGTCGATAATACAAAATTAAAAGCCTTGAGTGAAGAAGATATGAAATTCGAATATACCTTAGATGGTTATAATAGTAAAGGAAGCTTTAAAAAACTAACATTTAAAACAAGCCGTAAATTAAAAGAAGGTGCTTATCTAAAACTAGAAGTTATGTACGTAAGAGGAGTTATAAATTGGGAAGAAGTGACTTTTAAACAAATCGAAGCCAAAGCCCAAACCAAACTTAGAATGTGAGATGATTTTTATGGATGAAGTATTTAAAACGTTAAAAAAATTAAACATTGAATATAAAATGATAAACCACGAACCAGTTTTTACCGTTAAAAAAGCTCAAAAAATAAAAGAAAACATAAGTGGAGTAGGGTGTAAAAACTTATTTTTAAAAAATAAAAATGGCTACTATCTCTTAATTGCCGAAGATCAAACTAAAATAGATTTAAAAAACTTATCACAAAAACTAAACGGTCATCTCTCATTTGGAAGCGAAGAAGAACTTAAACGTATTCTAAAATTATCTAAAGGAAGTGTCTCGCCATTTGGAATTATAAATGATAAAAATCATGTAGTAACCATCTTGATCGATGAAGGGCTAAAACAAAAACGTCTTTTATTCCACCCAAACATCAATACTAAAACTATATCTATAATGCAACAAGATTTGATTAAATTTATCGAGTTCGAAGGAAACAGCTATCTTTTTTATTAAATTCATGTATAATATAAAAAAGAAAGGGAGAAAACTGTGTACAAAGAACTAATAAAACAAATATCAAACCTAACTATAGAATATATAGATCAAATAACTGCCGATGGGCGAGTCAATTTTGCAGCCATTAGATTCGAAGAAAGAGAAATAGATGGTGAAAAAGTTATTGCCATGGACATTTACGTTTTCCAAACTAACTTTATCAGACACTTTAATACTAGAATGCCGGCATCTAACTCTGTCTCATTCAGTCGAAACTTGTTAACCGAACTAATCAAAAAATATCAAAAAAACAAAGACTTCAAACTGTCTCCATTTAAAAAAAACGCAATATCTGTTACTAGAAATCGCCCTGACTCATATGTTCCGGTTTCGATTCAATTTAAACTAAAAGTATCAGCCTCGGCAGTAAAAACATATAACGAAAAAATTTCTAAATAAAAAAACATACATTTTCCTTTTATGCTCATAATAAAAAAGGAAAGGAAAATGCTTAAATGAATGAAAATTTAGAATTATTAGAATTTATTTATAAAACAAGTGATATGGGAGTGTCCACTACTACCAACCTTTTAAACACTATCAAAGAAAAAGACAATAAAATTAAAAAAGCAGCTGAAGACATCATTAAAACATATGAAAAATATCTAAAAGAAAGCGAAAAACTTTTAAAAAAATCTAAAACCAAAGGTGAGGAAGAAAACATATTTACCAAAACCATGAGCACAATGGGTATAAAAAAAGAGATTAAAAATGACAACAGTGACGCTCATTTAGCAGACATGCTAATCCAAGGCCTAACCATGGGTAATCTCGAAATAAACAAAAGAATTGAAAATTATAAAAATGATGCAGATAGAAAAAACTTATCTTTAGCTAAAAACTTTGTCAAAGACTTTGAAAATCATATTGAGATATTGAAAGAATATTTATAAAAAAACTTGGGATTTTTTTCTCAAGTTTTTATATATCCATTGTATCAGCTTTATCAAAAACTGAATTTTCTCTTTCACCGATGAATTGTTCTTGTGACTTTTCTTGCTCGCTTCGTTTTTCCATAACCTCTCTAGTTTCATAAACCGCTTCTTTAAATGCTGAATTCTCGTTTAACTTATCATCGTCATCAAGCTCGATAATTTTAAGTATTTCGCTAAAAGTCGTTAAACCAGAGACAACTTTTTCAAGCCCATCTTGAAGCATTGTCGTAACATCAGGACCATATACGAGTTCGCGAAGTTTCTCTTTTGGAACCTCGTTAGCCAAAGCATCGCGAATTTGTTGATTGATTCGTAAAACCTCGTGAATTGGAACTCTTCCTTTATATCCGTTGTTGCACTCTTCACATCCGACAGCATCGTAAATTTGCGTGATATCTTGACCTAACACAGCTTTAAAAATTGTTCTCTCATATTCCGTAGTTGGTCTAAGCTCTCTACACTTCGTACAAAGTTTACGAGCAAGTTTTTGCGAAATAACGCCCTCCAAAGCAGATGCCAGCAAATACCTTTGAACACCCATATCGATTAAACGTTCGATAGTTGTCAAAGAAGAATTTGTATGGACCGTTGACAAAACGAGGTGACCAGTAATTGAAGCTCTAACTGCGATTTTGGCAGTCTCCGTATCACGAATTTCGCCGATCATTATGATATTTGGGTCCTGTCTTAAAATTGACCTAAGCACAATCGCAAAATCCAAACCGATTTTACTGTTCGTTTGAACCTGGTTAATACCTGTAATATCCATTTCGACCGGATCCTCAACTGTAATAATATTCGTTGAAATCTTATTTAAATATTGAAGCATAGAATAAACTGTTGTCGATTTACCACTACCAGTCGCCCCAGTAACTAAAATAATACCATTCGGCAAATTTACCATATCGATAAGTTTCTTATAGTTCTTTTCGCTAAATCCGAGTTCCTCAAGACCAGCCATACTCATCGTATAATCCAAAATACGGACAACTATTTTCTCACCATTGGTAAGAGGCAAACAAGAAACACGTAAATCGAGATCAACTCCATCGATAGTCGTTTTAATCGCCCCATCTTGTGGAAGTCTTGATTCCGTAATATTCATTTTAGATACAGTTTTAATTCTAGTCATTAAATAATCTCTGATATTATTTGGAACATGCGTATAATCGTAAAGTTCCCCATCTATTCTTATTCTAACAAGCAAATACTCTTCGTAAGGATCGAAGTGAATATCACTCACACCTCTTCGTGAAGAATCGACAAATATCTCATTTACGATATCGACGATTGGCATTGTTTGAAAATCAAAAGTTCTCATCATTTTATCACTCAGCTCCTTTTCTAAATTAACTTTGGACTAGATTTTATCCTAAATGTATTATATAATAATAAAAGAAGAATTACAATTAATAATATGTCAAATATTTATTGTTTTAATAAAAGTTTACAAAAGAAAAGGGGATTTTTATGAAACTTAATAATAAAGCATTTACCGTTGTTGAATTAATTGCCTCATTTGCCCTAACAATGGTTATAACCGTTTTACTTTTCGAAATAGTTTTGCAAGTTAAAGATATTTATCAAACTCAAACCATCAAAAGTGCGATTATGGAAAAAACCGCCATCATCTCTAAAAATATGCGTCGAATCCTTCCAGATGACGGTTCAGTTATTCCAACGTGTTCCGGATCTAAATGTACAATCGGCTCAAATACCGTATCTGTAAGCAGTACCCAAGTAACCATTGGTAAACAAAAGTTCAATATGCCTAAAACCGTCAGTATAACCTCACCGAGGCTAACCACTACTTGTGAAGGAGATAATTGTTTCCTTAATTTTAAAATGACCCTTCACAGTGACAATATGGAAGATGACTATGTATATAATACCATCTACTATTATTAAAACCAGAAATCAAATAAAAAATAAACCATCATCCCTGAAATTAAACTATGCATTACTCTCGCACATAAAAATGGCAAATACTTAATTTTTGCATCACTTAAAATACTCATTATCTGCATATGAACCGAAAGCCCACCGAATGAAAGCATCATTACCGCCAGTACGCATTTAAGTTTTAAAGGAATTGCTTCCATACTTATATATTTAAGACCTTGTGTCATTTCAATAAAACCATTTAACGTACTTTGCATTACGCTGTTTAGTGAAATAGTCTCACTAATAATCGTCGTAATTACTAAAAAAGTCGTAATAACGCCTAAAACAAGTAGTAAAGTATTTATACTAGTAGTCAAAGAATTAGTAAGAATTACCCCTAAATTTTCATTATTACTAATTCTTTTGTTATGCATCCTGTCGATAGCTTCTCGAAAACTGACTTTACCACCATCTTCACTAGGACAATAATTTCTCATCATCACCCCAATTATTATATTGCCCAAATAATGACAAATTAAAATAAGAATTCCAGCTTCTTTGTTGTTTAAAAAAGTAAGAGACACTGTTCCCAAAATAAAAAGGGGATTACTAAAACAAGTAAAACAAAGTATCTTTGTCGCTTCACCCTTATTTAAAGTTCCGTTATCTAGAAGTTCTTTCGTATATTTCGCATTTGCCGGATTGCCAGATATAATACTCATTATAAAAACAAAAGCCGCCGCTCCTTTTATTCTAAATATCCGGCCCATAATGCCTTTAAACAAAGTTCCAATAAGTTCGACAAAACCGCATTTTACTAAAATATTTGACAAAACGAAAAAAGGGAACAAAGACGGAAAAATATTCTCTTTAAAAATATTCAAAGAAAATTCTACCGACCTTAAAATGTTCTCAGAATCTACTAAAATAGAAATAGCCACAAAAATTAAAACGGCCATTATTAAAATACTTGTTAACTTTTTCATCTTTTTTTCACCTTGGTTGTATATAGTTATATAGAAAGGAAATGCCTATGTTTAATAAAATATATGAAAAACTTAAAAATTTCATTAAAAAATTTGGCTTTATTTTTATCTATGTCCTCATTTTTATCGTTTTAACAATGAACCTTCCATATTACATATCGGCCCCAGGTGGACTTATGGACACCAAAGATAAAATAGAAAATACTGATTTCGAAATGTCCGGCTCCTTAAACATGGCATACGTCACGGAAATTCACGCCACAATACCAACACTTATATGGGCTTTATTAGACCCTGATTGGGACATTGAAACCGAAGCTGAAACAGTTACCGGATCAGAAACTGTCGAAGACATGGAATTTAGAAATAAAATGATGCTTGAAGAAGCTAGCAACACCGCATTAAAACTAGCTTATGATAAATCAGAAATTGAATATAAAATGAAAAACATCAAAGTATATTTAACTTATATTGATGACCTTGCAAAAACTAATTTAGAAGTTGGCGACCAAATCATTGAAGCAGATGGCCACAAAATTTCTACAAAAGAAGATCTATATAACTATATCAGTACTAAAAAAGTAGGGGATAAAATAACTTTCAAAGTAATCAGAGATGATAAAAAACAAACAAAAACCGCAACTTTAATCGATGTCCTTGGCGAACCTAAAGTTGGTGCCTTACTTTCTGAAACTTTTGATTTAAAATCAGATCATCCAGTTGAATTAGAATTTAAAGATAGTGAATCAGGCCCGTCTGGCGGCCTTATGCTTACCTTAACCTTATATAGCTGTCTAAACGAAATAGATTTAACTCACGGCCATACCATAGTTGGAACTGGTACTATCGACGAAGATGGTAACGTTGGCGAGATAAGTGGAGTTAAATATAAATTAATTGGCGCAGTTGATAAAGGAGCTGATATCTTCTTAGTTCCAGACGGAGATAATTACAAAGAGGCTAAGAAAGTCAAAGAAGAGAAAGGATACAAAATAGATTTAGTTCCCGTCAAAACCTTTGATGAGGCCTTAGAATACTTAGAAAATTTATAATTTTAAGCAAGATAATAAGCAAGATTTAAGCAAGATAATTGCTTAT
Organism: uncultured Bacilli bacterium; assembly: GCA_944329365.1. Lineage (GTDB taxonomy): Bacteria > Bacillota_I > Bacilli_A > RF39 > UBA660 > Coprosoma. Next base: position 16,995 of record CALVIC010000009.1, on the reverse strand, counting down.
TTTTAGTATTTATAGCATAATATATATAAGATAAAGAGGTGAAAAGTTATGGATAAATACATCCCACCATTTCAAATAACCCCAAATATGTTAAACCTAATTGCCGATATCATGGAAAAACTCGGCAAATTGGATACATTTCATAATTTAAGCAAGATGCCTGTTTTAAGACGCAACAATCGAATAAATTCTATTCATTCATCACTTGCAATTGAAGCGAATTCGTTAACCTTAGATGAAGTCAAAGATGTTATAAACGGCAAAATGGTAATTGGTCCAGAAAGAGAAATAAGAGAAGTACAAAACGCCTATAAAGCCTATGAAATGATCAACGATTTAAATCCTTATAGTATTTTAGATTAAAAAAAGCTCATGAGGTTATGACTCATTTAACGGTTACAGAATCCGGTGAATTTAGAAAAGGTAACGAGGGTGTATTCGATGACGATGTTTGTATCTTTATAGCCCCAAAACCCGAATTAGTACCTTCTCTTATGCAAAATTTGTTTGATTGGATGAAAAAAAGCAAAGATAAAATTCACCCGTTAATTCTATCTAGTGTTTTCCATTATGAATTTGTTTTTATTCATCCATTTAGCGACGGTAATGTAAGAATAGCCAGACTTTGGCAAAATGTTATACTTACAAAATGGAAAGGAATATTCGAATATCTTCCTATCGAAACACAAATAAAAAAATACCAATCCGATTACTATCGGGCAATAGCAAATTCCAATAAAAACGGAAACTCCACTGCATTTATTGAGTTTATGTTAAAAATGATTAACGACACTTTAAATGAATTTTTATTAAAAGCCGAGCCCGAAATTGCTCGAACTAATAACTATGTATCTAAACTTCTTGATGTAATGGATTATAATATCCCTATGACGGCAACAGAAATCATGCAAAAACTTGGTATAAAATCCAAAGAAACATTTAGAAAAAATTATTTAGATCCAGCTATTGAAAATGGTTTAGTAAAAATGACAATTCCAGATAAACCAACTAGCAAAAATCAAATGTATTATCGAACATAAAGATAATACGTTTTTTTGATATAGAAACAATATCATCGCCTAATAACATGTGTAATTGTATCAGCGTTTGCCATAAGAAGGACAACTAAAAGAGTAAATTAAAGCTAAGAATACTATGGAATCCACCATTTTTCATATTTTTTTCGGAAAAATTAAAAAAATTTGAAAATAAAAAAGGAAATCGAAGATGCATGAACTATGATTATCTATGAAGGAGGAAAACAACGAATAAAAAAATCTAATGCCAGGTAAAATAATTCCCGCTTCATTCGATAAATTATTTAAGGCCGTATGGCAAGATCCAAGGAATAAAAACCTATTATCATATGTCCTAAGTAAACTACTTTTATTAAATAAAAATAGAATTTATCAAAATTTAGTTTTTAAAAACACTGAACTTTCAGAAGAAAAATACGAAAATAAAGATTTAATCATTGATTTAATTATACCGTTAATTTTGAAATGAATAATACTGATAATCCAAATAAAATGATTAAGAATAATCATGGCTAGTAATTACATCTGCCAAAGCCGACAAGGATCTTAAAATATTCGCTCAAGCAAACTCTAACACAAAAATAACATCTAATTAAGTCCTTGAAATTGGTGGAGTTGATGGAATTAAATTCAGTAAAGAAAGCGTCCCAATCGAAACAGCTAAGAATTTGCTTAAATCTAGAGGATAGTATCCAAAAAATATCTAAAGTTACAAGTCTTTCACCATGCATAATCAAGTCACTTCAATCAAACGTTTAAAATTTAGCTATTACTCGTAAAACAAAAGTTTTCAATCTTTTGTTTTAATTTTACTATTTCCTGGAAATTCAGACTCAAAAAATGATATAATAACTAAAGGCAGAAAAGGAAGTAGATTTATGGATAGAAAAAGTGTCGATATGAACAAAATAACTCCAATGATGAAACAGTATTTAGAGATAAAAAACGCTCATGAAGATTTGATAATCTTCTTTAGATTAGGTGACTTTTATGAAATGTTTTTTGACGATGCCGAAAAAGTAAGTAGAGAACTAGAACTTACTTTAACAGGTAAGTCAGCAGGATTAGAAGAACGCATACCAATGTGTGGAATACCTTATCATGCTGCTAGTGGTTATATTGATAAATTACTTGAAAAAGGATATAAAATTGGTATATGTGAACAACTAGAAGACCCTAAAGCTGCAAAAGGAATAGTCAAAAGAGACATCATTCAAATAGTCTCATCGGGAACTGTCATGAATGACGATATGTTAAACAAAACCGATTATAACTTTATTGCCAGTATTACCGATTTTAAAAACTGTTACGGCATTTCATACGCTGATGCTACAACCGGAGAAATATATGCCTTTTTGATAGAACACGACACCTCTAAAGTTGTTAGTGAAATTATAAACCTTGGTATCAAAGAAGTAATTATGACCGAAAACACTAATAAAAACATATACGAAATTTTAAAAAATCAGTTCCACTTAACGGCAACTATAACCGACATTACAACGGACAAGTGCGAATCAGTATATAAAGATTTGACCGATGAAAGATATATTATTTCCGTAAAACATCTAATAGCTTATATTGCCGATAATCAAAAAAGAGACCTTTCACATTTTCAAAAAGTTATTATAAGGCAAACCAAAGATCATATGCGTATGGATGTTCACACCAAAAGAAACCTCGAACTAACTGAAACCTTAAGATTAAAAGAAAGACAGTATTCATTATTGTGGCTTTTAGATAAAACCAAAACTGCCATGGGTGCCAGACTTTTAAAATCATACCTGTTAAACCCACTAGTTGATAAAAACGAAATCGAGTACAGATTAAACACCGTCGCAACTCTAATTAACGAATTCATTTTAAAAAGTGACCTAGAAAAATACTTGACAGATGTCTATGATCTTGAAAGATTAAGCGGTAAAATTGCCTTTGGCTCAGCTAATGGTAAAGATCTCTTACAATTAAAAAACTCTATCAAAATATTACCAAAAATCAAAGAAATCTTAACAAAGATAAACTATCCTAAAAACTTAGAAACCCTAGATGAATTGTATAACTTACTCGAAAAAAGTATCTATGAAAATCCTCCAGTATCGACCAAGGAAGGATATCTAATTAAAGAAGGTTATAACGTCGAACTTGATGAATTAAAAGTGCTCAGAAAGGGTGGTAAAGACTTTGTCGCCAAATTTGAAACCGAAGAAAGAGAAAGAACCGGCATTAAAAATCTAAAAGTTGGCTATAACCGTGTCTTTGGTTATTATATTGAAATCAGTAAAGGTAACGTCAAAGAAGTAAAAGAAGATTGGGGATACCAAAGAAGACAAACCCTAGCCAACTGTGAAAGATACATAAGTCCAATTCTAAAAGAAAAAGAAGCTCTAATTTTAAACGCCGAAGAGAAAATAGTTGAAATCGAATATAATTTATTCACAGAAATTAGAGACGAAGTAAAAAAATACATTCCAAGACTTCAAACAATAGCTAAAATCATCAGTGAAGTAGATGTTTTAACTTCATTTGCAACAATCAGTGAAGAAAACAATTACGTAAGACCGCAAATCACTGAAGATGAAATTTGTATAAAAGAATCTCGTCATCCAGTCGTCGAAAAAGTAATAAACGCGGAATTTGTCACGAATGACATAATCATGGATAAAAAAACTAATATTTTACTTATAACCGGACCGAATATGGCAGGTAAATCGACCTATATGAGGCAAATGGCCATTATTGCCATTATGATGCAAATAGGCTGTTTTGTTCCTGCTAGCACAGCAAGGCTTCCAATCTTTGATGCAATTTATACGAGAATTGGCGCCTCAGACGACCTAGTCAGTGGCGAATCGACTTTCATGGTCGAAATGATGGAAGCTGGAAACGCCATAACAAGTGCTACTGATAAAAGCTTAATCCTCTTTGATGAACTAGGAAGAGGAACCTCGACCTTTGATGGCATGGCTCTAGCTCAAGCGATTATTGAGTACATTCACCAAAACATCAAAGCCAAAACCTTCTTCTCAACTCACTACCACGAATTAACAGATTTAAACGAAACCCTAAAACACCTCAAGAACATTCATGTAAGTGCCTACGAAGAAGATGGAAAAATAACCTTCTTGCACAAAATAAAAGAAGGGCCAGCCTCTAAAAGTTACGGTATACACGTAGCTAAACTTGCAAAACTTCCAAACGAAGTTATAAATAGGGCAAGCGAAATATTAAAGGTGTATGAAAGTAAAGAAAAATCGCGTGATAATAAAATCCAAGAAACCCTGCCAATCGATGCCCTAATTCCAAAGAAAAGCAAATTAGAAGAAGAACTCGATAAAATCGACCCTCTCGAAACGACCCCGATGGACGCTTTGAATATACTTTATAAATTAAAAAAGTTATCTAAAGAAAACTAACATTTACACCGCTTCTAAAAAGTGTAAATGTTTTTCTTTATTTTTATCAAAAAATTTGTTAAAATATAATTGAAGGTAGGGAAGAACAATGCATAGAGAAAATAAAAAAACAAAAATAATTTTAGTCGTTTGTTTATCACTTTTACTTTGTTTGAGCGTCGGTTACGCCGCCTTTCAAACAAGCTTTAATGTCAAAGGAAGTACTGCAATTACCGGTAATTGGAACATTGAAGTTACAAATGTTTCCATATCTGAAACAAAAGGTTCTGGTGAAAGCGCTAAAACTCCAACCTGGACTCAAACAACCGCTAATATGGAGGCAAACCTTTATGAACCGGGTGACAGTGTCAAATATATTGTAACTATTCAAAACAAAGGAAATATCGATGCCAAATTAGAAAACATCATCACAAGTGGTGAAACAAACAATGCTGTATCCATCCAAACAGCTGGATATAATATTGGGGAAACCTTAAAACAAGGTCAAACTAAACAAATAACCGTTGAAATTGCCTATAATCCAGATTATGATGGCAGTGAAACAAGCAGTGAAGCCCAAATAGTTGTTGAATACATTCAAGCTACTAACTCCAATTAACGGAGTTTTTTAGATAGTTCTAAAATATTTAATAATTTATTTTAATTTACTTAAAAATTTGATATAATTGATATGATAGGTAGAGTGATAATATGAATAAGAAGGGGCAAGCACTAGTTGAATTCATATTAGTATTACCAATACTCCTCTTAATAGTTATTTCGATGATCGATATTGGTAATATTTTTTTGAAGAAATTCGACTTAAATAACGATCTAGAAACAGTAGCCACCCTTTATGAAAATGGGGACATGACTAATTTAAACAATTACTTAGAAGAAGAAAATATAAACCTTTCGGAAGAATCCAAAGACGATATGATTACTTTAACCTTAAGCCAAAAAGTTTCCATAAGCACGCCAGTCATTCAGCAACTATTAGGAAGCGACTATGAAATTAAAACTTCTAAGACGATCTTTAAACAGTAAAGGTCAAAGCCTCGTCGTCTTCGTCGTTTTACTTCCCGTTCTTCTTCTCTTTATGGCTTTCATCTTTGAACTAGGTAACATAACATACCTAAAAAACAAGTACGAAAACGAAATCAAAAGTACCATCGAATATGGTCTAAAACATCAAGAAGATGAAAACCTCGAATCTAAACTAAATCGTCTGCTTGATAAAAACATCGAAGGAAACAAAGAAATAAGCATAACCGAAAACTCCATAGAAATTCATATTACTCACAATCCAAACGGTATTTATAGTGAACTTTTTAAAAAGCAATTTGAAATCAACCTAACCTATATCGGTCAGTTTGATACTGGCAAAATAATAAAAGAATAGAGGGAAAACATTATGCAAAATGCTAAAGCTAAAACAATTACAGTCACATCAGTAAAAGGTGGAACTGGTAAAACTACGACAGTATTAAATATTGCCGGACTTTTGAGTACAAGAAAACTTCGAACCATTATCGTTGACCTAGACCTTCATTCAGGCGTAATTGCCCCAAGCTTAAATGTTCAAGTCGAAAACGATTTTTATGACTTAGCTAGTGATATTGAAAATAATCGTTTTAACCAGATTGAAGACTACATTACCAAATATAACGACTATATAGACCTTTTAGCTGCTCCTAAAGACCCTCGAATGGCCTATAAAATCGATCCAAAATACATAAACGTTGTTTTAAGTCGCTTAAGCTTTAAATACGACGTTATCCTTATCGATACTAATCATATAATCGACGGAGTAAACCTCATTACTTATGATAACAGTGATCAAATAATATATCTTCTAAGTAACGACCTTATGGATTTTCGTAACATGAAAAATATGATTACCATCTATGAAGATATGGAAAAATCAAATTATAAAATTGTTTTAAACGAATCACTAAACCAAGATGAATTTAGCAAATTCGATATCAAAACAATTCTAAACCATTCTATTGATTACACATTGCCGAAGTCATTTCACCTTCGTAACTTGCAAAAATACGTTCAAAACGGTGAAATCGCCACATTAGATAAAGCAAATGCTAAAGAAAAAGGAATTGAAGTTTTAAATCACATTATTGATGATTTTCTAAAGTAGGAGGCCATAATCATGAAAAAATTTATAGATGAATTTAAATATCGCCCGCAAACACCAGAAATAGTTGCAACAAGTGATTATAACGCATTTCCTAACAAAGAACTACTAGATAAACTGCGCAATGAAATAATTCAAAACTTAATCGACAACAATGTCAAAAACGGCGAAACAATGGATGACTTCGTCAAAAAACAGACAAGTGAAATCATCGACCGCTACGATTTATCAAACGCCGAAAGAAGTTACATATATAACCTCATCGATAACGAAATAAACGGTTTTGGACCCTTAACCGAACTGCTAAAAGATCATGAAATAACCGAAATAATGGTCAACAGTCCAAGCGAAATATATATCGAATTAAACGGTAAATTAATCAAAGATGAAACCGTAAGCTTTATTAATAACGATCACATCATAAGAGTTATTCAAAGACTGATTCAGCCACTAGGTAGAACAATCGATACAGCTCATCCGATGGTCGATGCAAGACTATCAGATGGTTCGAGATTAAACGCTGTCTTGCCACCGCTATCGTTAAAAGGCCCAGTCCTAACGATTAGAAAATTTAAACCTGAACTCGCTACGATTGATGACTTCCTAAGAACAGGAACCCTTACGCCGTACATGGCAAGATTCTTAGAAGCCTGCGTTCACGCTAAATTAAATATTCTAATTGTCGGTGGAACCGGCGCCGGGAAAACGACGTTATTAAACGTCTTATCCTCATTCTGCGATCCGGCTGATCGTATAATCACTATCGAAGATGCCGCTGAGTTAAGGCTAAAACAAAGTCACGTCATTTCTCTTGAAACTAGAAGTGATAATTATGAAGGCTCAGGAGCTATAACTATTAGAGACTTAGTAATTAATTCACTTAGAATGAGACCTGACCGTATAATCGTCGGTGAAGTCCGTGGCAAAGAAGCCTTCGATATGCTTCAAGCTATGAATACCGGTCATGAAGGTAGTATGACCACTATGCACGCCAACAGTCCAGAAGATGCCCTAAACAGGCTTGAAACGATGGTCTTGATGAACGGTGTTGAAATTCCTGTTGCTGCCATTAGAGAATATATCGAAAGTGCAATTCAAATCGTTGTTCAAGTAACCAGATTTTCCGACGGTCGAAGAAGAGTCAGTGCAATCAACGAAATAACCGGTATTAAAAACGGCGAAATCGAACAAAAAGAAATATTTAAATTTAAACAGACAGGAGTTATGCCAAATGGCGAAGTAATTGGCGAATTCCTCATGCATAAATATATACCTAAAGTATACAATCGTATTAAAGTTCGCGACATTGACGATTTAACTGATATTTTTGGAAAGTAAGGAGGTAACCTATGTTTGAAGGTGGAACATTTGATAAAAACAGTCAAACACCGACTAATCAAAACTTAACCATAACCTTTACTCCAAACCCAAACATGGTGGAGTATACGTACAATCTTTATAAAGATGGTGAAATAGTTGACACTCAAACAGTCAATCAAAACATTCCCGCCACCTTTACCTTAGACACAACTGGAACCTATAAAATATCAGTATCTGTAACCTTAAACACTGGTTTTACCTTTACCGAAGAATCTGGCGAATACATAATTGATAAAGAAAAGCCAGAAATCACCATCGAAGACGAAGATTTTACAATCGCTAACATTAAAAACTTACCAGAAGTAACTGCTAAAGATAATTACGATGGTGATTTAAGCAATAAAATAACTAACAACCTAAAAGACTTAGACCTAACAACATCTGGGAATAAAACCTTAACTTATACCGTTTCCGACGAAGCTGGAAATACAAGTTCGGTAAGTCTAAATCTTGAAGTCACCTCTCATTCAAGCGAACTTTTAATTCTCTTAAGCCTTATAACCGTTATCTTAGTAGCTTTATTAGTTTACTTTAACCGCTTGAGAAGGGCCTTTAAACTCGAAAAACGAATAAATGCCTACACCATTGAGCCGCTAAATAAAAAAACGGTTTCCTTTACCGATAAACTGCTAAATAAATATACCAAATTAATTCAAAGTTTAGGCAAATCACTCAAAAAATCTGTTTTCATCACTAAATATGCAAAAAGGTTAGAAAAATACACTAAAATAACTAAATATCATCAAACCGGATTTGAAATCGTCAGTGGCAAAATTATTATCGGTCTAATCTTTGTCATTATTGCCGTATTTGCCAAAGCAATCCAGCTAGATCTTCTAAACATATACGAATTCATCTTAATATATACCTTAGGATTTTTTGCTTTAGATTTATTCTTGATGATTCGTTATAAAGCATATCGTTACAAACTAGAAAGTGATTTTCTCTCGGCTATTACCGTTATGAACAACGCCTTTAAAGCTGGAAGAAGCATATCTCAGGCCATCGAAATCGTCGGCCGGGAAGTTAAAGGACCAATTGGTGACGAATATAAAAAGATGAGCCTTGAACTTCTTTATGGACTCGAACTCGAAAGTGTTTTCAAAAGGTTTTCCAGTCGTACTGGGCTTGAAGAGGCTAAATATTTAACTGCTTCTTTGACTATAATCAACAAAACCGGTGGTAACATCATTAAAATATTCGAAAATATCGAAAATAGTATGTTTGAAAAGCAAAAACTTAAATTTGAATTAAACTCCTTGACAAGTGGTAGTAAACTTGTCGTCTATACCTTACTTTTCATGCCATTTGTATTCGTATTAATTATCTCCACCATTAATCCGACATACTTTTTACCGTTTATAAATAGCGAACTTGGCATAATTTTATTGATATTTATGATAATTTACTATATAATCTTTATAGTATGTATTAGAAGAATAATGAAGGTCGTGATTTAGATGAAAAAAAGTCTCTGGCTAACTAAACTATATCGAGCCTCAGAACTCGAAAAAATTGAAAAAGATTTAAATTGTTTAGGTCACGATACCAAATATACTGTAAGTACCTTTGTTCGTGACCGCCTTCTAGTAACTCTTCTCGTAACCGTCCTCATCGTTTTACTCACTGACCTCGGTTACATTCTCGCGCCATTTGTTGCCGTTGGAACATATTATCTATTTTATTATTTAAACATTACTAAAAAAATTGAAATTCGCAACAAAAGACTTGAAAGTGAAGCAATATTCTTCTTTGAAATACTCTCACTTACCTTAGAATCTGGTAACAACCTAGAAGGAGCACTTAGAGTTACCTGCGACAACGTTGATTCTGAAATAAGTGATGAATTTAAAAAGACTTTATTTGAAATGCAGTTTGGTAAATCATTAATTGAAGCATTAAGCGACATGCGTCAAAGAATTTCATCAAACGACATCAACAACATAATTTTAAATATTATTCAGACAAGTCAGTTTGGTAACAGTATCTTAAACGTCTTATATAACGAAATAGACTTTTTGAGAACCAAACAAATATTGGCCGTTAAAAGCCAAATCAACAAAATTCCAAATAAAGCTTCTATTATTTCCGTAATATTTGTGGTCCCACTTATATTAGTTCTAATATTGGGACCGTACTTAATTGAATTTATAGGTTAGGGGGAACATCATGTACTATCTTATCGGAATAAAAGGAACAGGTATGTCCGCACTTGCAGGCATCTTAAAAGATTTAGGTTATGAAGTAAAAGGTAGTGATAACGACAATCACTACTTTACCGAAGAAGGATTAAAAGAAAAAAACATTGAAGTTTTATCGTATGATTCTAAAAACATCCAAGAAGGAATGTATATTATCAAAGGAGGTGCGATTAAAGACGATAATCCCGAAGTTCAAAGAGCTTTAGAGTTAGGTCTTAAAATTCATCCGTATGAAGAAATGGTCGCCAAACTAACAACGATGTTTCAAACGATAACCATCGCTGGATGTCACGGTAAAACTACAACGACTTCCATGTTATCTCACGTCTTAGACGAACTAAGAGGAGCCAATTACTTAATCGGTGATGGGACAGGCCACGCAAGCAAAGAAAACAAATACTTCGTCTTAGAGGCTTGCGAATACAAAAGACATTTTTTGGCCTATCATCCATACTATGCGATTATTACTAATATCGATCTCGACCACGTCGATTACTATCAAGGCATTGACGACGTTATAAGCGCTTACACCGAATATGCCAACAACGCCGAAAAAATGGTTATCGCCTGTGGTGACGATCCATACACTCATAGTTTAGAAGTCGACAAGCCTATATTTTATTACGGCCTAGACGAAGACAACGATATCATTGCCAAAGAAGTAGAATATACTGAAAACGGAACTAGCTTTGACGTCTTCATCGAAGACAATTACTATGGACACTTTGATTTAAAACTATATGGTAAACACATGCTTTTAGATGCCTTAGCTGTTATTAGCTTTTGCTACTACGAAAGATTAGAAGCCAAAGAGGTGAGTAAAACTCTAAAAACATTTGAAGGAGCCAAAAGAAGATTTACTGAATATCCAGTTTTAGATAATATTGTAATAGACGATTATGCCCACCATCCAGCCGAAATCAGAGCCACCTTAAAAGCTGTAAATCAAAAATATCCTGATAAAAAAACTGTAGTCGTTTTTGGCCCACATACATACTCACGCACTAAAGCCTTTAAAGACGATTATATCGATGTTTTAAGTAAAGTAGATAAAGCTTATATCATGGATATTTACGGAGCTAGAGAAAACAAAGAAGATTTTGATATCACAAGTGAAGATTTGATCAAAGAAATTCCAAATAGCGAAAGCATCTCTGAAGATCAAATAGATAAATTACTTGACTTCCATAACTCAGTTATCATCTTTATGAGTCCAAATGATATAACCGACATGGAAAAGGCATATATCGAAAAATATCAAAGCCAAGCTAATTAAAGCTTGTTTTTTGTTTGACAAGGTCTTAAACATGTGCTATATTGTATATAATCTAATGTTCTTTGACATTTTATATACTAAGGGAAGGTAGCTTTGTTTTACTTTTCCTTTTTTATAATTCCAAAAAATGTTTTATATTTATGCGGAACCCCAAAAAATCAGAACGATTTTCAAGGCAGTTTTTTATCATCATATGACATTGTTATCGCAATTTCGCAAAATGTAAAAAAAGCCTGGGAAAAGTATTATAATAAAAACATGCCTGTGGTATCAACAGGCATCGATTGCGAAAATTTTTCGTTAAAAGACTTACAAGTAAAAAATTCTGCTTGCATAACTGTTTTATATGTTGGTCGTTTGATATCTAGAAAAAATGTTGACAAAATAATTTACGCTTTTGAAAAATTGTACAAAAAGTACAGATTAAAGTTAATTATTGTTGGCGATGGTCCAGAGAGAGAACGTTTAGAAAACATTTCTAAATGTGTGAAATTTACAGGGACAATTATTGATACAGAAAAAATTTATAAGCAAGCTGATATTTTTGTATCACCCTCTGAATATGGAGAAGGACTTCAGGGAACTATTCTTGAAGCTATGAGTTGTGGTTTAACTGTTGTAGCAACTGAAACACAGGTAAATAAGCAACTATTAGCAGATGGAAGAGGTTTTGTCGTGGCACCAACTGTAGATTCAATTCTGGAAGGAATAGAAAAGGCTATTAATGCTGATAGAAAAGTGATTGCCAAACAATGCCGAGAATATGTAGTTAAGAATTATAATTGGGAAAATAAGATTAGTGAAATTTTGGAGGTAATAAAATGAATATAATTTTTATGAGACACGGAGAAGCAACAGATAACATTAAAGAATTGATTTCTGATAAAGAAATATACTGGTCTGTGCTTACTGAAAAAGGGAAGGAAACAGTTTTAGAATCAATAAAATCTTTACCAGATAGTATTGACAAAATATATGTCTCACCTTTTCCTAGAACTATTGAAACCGCTCATTTTGTTTTTGAAAAACATCCTACTACTGAGGTAGTTATTGAAAAAAGACTACACGAGATATATTATGGAAAATACTCTGGGCAAAAAAATAATGAGGACCTTGATCAAACAAGAATAATGCAAATTGAAGGAGATTATTTTGTAAGATTCGGAGAATATGGTGAGAATAAGTATGATATAGAGACTAGATTATGTGACTTCTTGAACGATGTTTATGCTCACAATTTTAAAAATAATACTATTTTAATTGTTTCACACGGTTCTATAACCTCTTATATGAAAAGAATTTTAAAAATTAAATCTCCTCATATCAAAACAGGAAAAATAGAAGAATTTGTCGATGTTGATTTTTCTCCGTTATTTAAACATTTAACTTTTTTAAAAAGCATTAAATCTAAACACATAAAAGAAAGAATACAGATGGTAAAGGATTTAAATATTAACAACAACTTAAAGAAAAATATAATGAAAATGGCCAAAGATTTTAATAATATAGAATTTTCAGAAGATTATTTCGTAAATTTTCTAGACGGAATAAAAACAAGTAATTTAGCTCAAATAAAGAAACAAAAATTTGATGACGGAATTATTTTAATTTGTTTTTATAATAATTTTGAGCCTTTAGCTAAAAAATGGATGAATCATTACATTAATATAGGAATTAAGAACTTTGTTTTGGTTGATAATAATTCCACAGATAAATCAACAAATATTTTAAAAAAATATGAAAAAAAAGTTAATATCTCATTCTGGAAAATTAACGAGACATATAACTGTTATAAAATGTGCGGTTGGAAACAACAAATTTTGGAGTATTATGGTTCCGGGAAAAAGTATTTAATTGTTGATTCTGACGAATTATTTATATATAAAAATCATCAAAAAATTTCCTTTACTGATTTTCTAGCAAAAACAAAGGTGTCATTTATCAAAAGCTTAATGCTTGATGTTTATACCAATAAAAATATTTATGCAGGAAAACTCGATGACTTCAAGTTTGTTGATAGAGGAACATATAGAAAAACCAGCACTGTTCCATATGGGCAACGTTTCTATGGTGGGCCTAGAGCTAGAATTTTCGAAATATCTCCTAGCTTACAAAAAATACCATTTATTTCATATTCTGGTAGTGAGGTTTTAGCAAATGACCATTATTATTATCCATGGAACATAAATAAGAAATCAAAATATTGCTCCTATTTACTTCATTATAAATTTTTGCCAGAAGATAAGGAAAAGTATGACACATTTGCCAAAGATGAAAGACATTGGAATAATTCTCGAGAATATAAAACTTATCAAAACGTTTTATCAAAAACTCCAAAGACATCTTTTTATGACAAAAATATATCGATACCTATTGATAAGATTGATTTTAAATTTTAACTTTTAGGAGGATATATGAAATATTTAATAATTAAAAACAAGAACCAAGAGAAAAACATAATTAACTGCTTAATTAAAGTAGACTCTCTTCCACAAATACAAAGGCGATTAAACGTTTTTTCTGCGGATGATAAATTTCAAATTGAAATTTTAAATAACAAGGTTAGTTATAGGCAGAAGAATAGATCAAAAGCCATTTTTGTTGAAAATAAAAATCTTAAATATTTTTTTAAATCATTTGACAATTCAAAAGATTATTATATTAACGATATATCTTTTTTAAAATTTAAGAATTGTTCTATATTGTTTAATACTTATCATGGAACTATAATTTCCACGGAAAATGAACAGTTATGTCAAATCCTTGAGAAAAAATTTAAACTCATACGCTATGATAATATTAATGACCACAAACTTATTGTAAATCCCGAACCAGAGCATTTGTTTGATGAAATAGGGGTTTTAAATTCCAAAATAAGAAATTATGGATTAAAAACAGGATTAGATATTCGTTCAACTAGTACATCACTAAAAGTAAGACTGTCAAATATATCTAATGATTATTCATACTTGGACTATTATTATGAGAAAATAATGGGTCACCAACTATTATCTACAAATTCTCACCAAAAAAAAGACTGTTCAATAATGAACATGAGTATAATAATTCCGGTGTACAATCAAGATGTAACATACACTTTATTGTCTATACAAGGTCAAAACTTATCAAGAGACAATAAGAAAAAAATTCAGGTTATTGTTGTTAATGATGGATCGAAAAATAATGTAATAGATGAAATTAATAAAATTAAAAACAAATTGGATTTTGAATTACAAATAATTTCATTTGAAGAGAATATGGGATTGTCTAATGCAAGAAATGTTGGTTTTGCTATTTCGAAATATAATCAAGTCCTTTTCTTGGACTCAGATATTGTTTTAAGTAAAAATTACATATATGATATGAATATACGAATTCAGTTAATACCAAACGCAATATTTACTTGTATGAGAAAAAATATTGATAGAAGTTCTAATATTTTGAAAGAAAACCTCTTGTTATCGGGAGTTGATTCTAGCACAGATTTTGATGATAGTAGAGTTATTACTAAAGGAAAAGAATATCATATAGGTGGAGACAAAGCTTATTTGAATGAAGAAATTTCTATATTAGATGATACAGATTATTTTAAAGAATTAAGTTTTGGTTCACAAATTGATATTTATAATATTGCAACTGTAGTATCCGGACATAATATAGCATTAAATAAAGCGTTGATAAACTTTTCCGAACCTTTTAGTTCAAAATTTAAAGGGTGGGGAATGGAGGATGCATATTTTTCTGCCAAATTAATATCCAAAGGATGTTATGTCATACCTGTATTATCTTCCTGTGTTTATCATATTAAACATCCACCTAGAAGTGGAAGCATTGAACAAAAGAATAAAGAAGCACATGATAATTATATTATGTATGAAAAGTTGCTAAATCAGCCTTGGAAATGGTAATCACATATAATAATTTTAATTAAAAGTATAAAAAATCAGATAAATTGGTTAATTGTTTATAATATTAAGTGATGATGTATAATTAGATGATTACTTTTTTACAAATGTTAACCTTTATTTATAAAGCAAATATAATTAAAATGCAGAACCTTTACATAAACATGAGTATATAATGAAAGGAATCAATCGAACAGTTAATATATATGGTTGATTATATGAGGCACTATATGAATTTATTACCAAGTTTAGAAGAGCTTATACCAATTGTGGATAAGAATAATATTTTTTATGAATGTGGTTTTAACGTAAAATTTAATAATCTTCCTTTTCAAAAAAAATTACAAATTCTATGTGATATAGTAAGACAAAGCGTTTACCCAAATGGATTACCCAACCCAGATAATGATATTATTGAGATGAACGGAAATTGTTATACCGCGTCATTTTGCTTTTTTAATTATGTTCGAAAATTAAATATAGGCGCCAACGCGAGATGTGCTTTAGCAAGAAAAAGACTATTTGACATGGATGACGTTACCACAATCCACGTTGTTGTTTTAATAGATTCTGAAGAAGGGCATACATATCAAGTTGATCCAACGCCATTTGCCGGATATAAATATGGAAGTGTTGATGATATCACATATAAAGGTGTTTATGATGAATATGTTGTCATTGATGATACAATCAATAATTATTTATATAAATTTCGAAAAATCATATATGATGATTATACAAATAGATTTAACAAAAAAAGAATAAACGAATATTTAAATTTGTGCCACATAATTGATGAGTGCCCTATTTTAAAAGGGTATGTTGTACTTGCACTAAAAATTATAATAAAATATTTAGATGATGAGAGTGAAAAAAACAAAATAAGGCAGTGGATAAATGTTATAAAACCATATAGCAAAAATAATGTCGATAAAATTAGAGACTTAAGCTATAAACTAAAAAAACAAACTAACACTTGGTTAGAAGAATTAAGAGATTTACAACAAAGTAATTATGATATTAAAAGGCAATCTGAATTAGCAATTGCAATAGTTCAAGAAAACAAATGGCTAAATAATTCTTATGAAAGATTTGTTAACGTTAATGGGCAAAAAGTAAGGGTTTCATCTATAAATCCAAGATTTTTATATGAAAAAAATCAAAACACATTATTAGTAGATACTTTAAACTATGATGAACTATATAATCAAATAACTAAGATCAAATTAATCGATAAGCATAAATTTCCAACTTTAAATTATACTGTTAATTTATCTAAGCCGACAGAGCAGTTAGGTCTTATTCCAATGGATTTCTTTCAACCAGTTAATGATAATCATATTAATAATCCTTATAACGAAACAAATGTACTGCTTTATGACGAATCATTTAATAAGTATATTAATGACCTTTTATATAGAAATACAGTTAATTTTGCAAAAGATTATCCTTCAGCAACTTTATTCTTTTTAATTGGTTATCCAGAACATCAAACTATGACTCGATTCATGTACCCCAGCAAAAGACTTATAAAAAAACAACTTTAAAATCAAGCCAAAAATTTTAATATTTACTGGTTCAATGTCAAGTAGTGTTGGTCAAACCAAAAACTAGTGATAATTGGACAAGTAATAGAGGGTCAGTAACGACCT
>CALVIC010000008.1 GCA_944329365.1 uncultured Bacilli bacterium | reverse complement strand
AAACATTAGCATTAACCGCTCGGGCAACCATATCTACAGATTTTCAAAAGTTGCACTTGACATTTTAATTAAAAAATTGGTCCAGCCATATAATTATATTACTTCAAACCTGGAAAAAGACCATTTTTTTCTAAAATAAGAGTTTTATTCTTTTTAAAAGATACACCCGTATTCTTTTCGATTTCCTTCTTTTCACCATAAGTCAAATTCTTAAAAACTTCGTAAATCTTATCTAATTCTTCATCAGTTAAATTTCTCATTATAAATTTCCCGCCTTTCTTTAAAAATCAAAGTTATATTCTGAATATCTAATTAATATAACCCATCCTTTTTTAAATCAAATCATCTCTAGTTTTGCCTCTTTTATAAGTTCATCAAATAAACCTAAATACTCCTTGTTAAGTTCTGGATGAAACTGAACTCCAACTACCCATCCAGGACCTTTATTTTCTAAAACCTCAATTGTTCCATCACTTGCCTTGCCAGAAACCTTAAAAAAATTTTTCTTAAATAACTCACCATCAATCGCATAACTGTGAAGTGAATAAACATTTATTTTCTTCCTTTTTAAAGCTTCATACACTTTACTGTTCTTATCTAAAAAAACATCATGCTTACTATCGTTTATAAACTTCATATCAAATTGCACAGGATTATGCCCATGTACTTTTTTAAGACATCTTCCACTATCGTAAAATCCCATCGCTTGCGCGCCTAAGCACACGCCTAAAACTGGTTTTCGCTTTTTTAAACCATAATCTATTACCTTTAAATAATTATCTAAAATCTTATTCCCACCTTCTAAAACAAATCCATCACAAACCGATAGTTCATCTAAAGATACATCTTCCGAAACAAGTCCCATAGGAATTCCTCCTGCTTGTCTAATTCTCTTCGCATAATTAAATAAAAATTTACTATAACAGTTAAACGGATTATCTTTATCTATTTGTCTATTTCCTAAAATACCTATAATCGGCTTCATACATTCACCTCTAAAATAGTATATTTAAAACATTAAAATTCGTTAAAACTGCTTAAAACTAAAAAAATAAAACCAACATAAAATTGAAAGGAGAAAAAATATGGCCCGTCACAAAGTTGAAATATGTGGCGTGGATACTGCGAATATCAAAGTTTTAAGTAGTGAAGAACAAAAAGTTCTTTTTCAAAAATTAAAAGAAGGAGACAAACAAGCTAAAGAAAAGCTAATAAACGGTAATCTTAAACTAGTTTTATCGATATTAAAAAAATTTCAAAATCGAACCGATAACATGGATGATTTATTCCAAGTTGGATGTATCGGTCTAATCAAAGCTATCGATAATTTTGACCTCTCTCATGAAGTTAAATTTTCGACCTATGCCGTTCCCATGATTTTAGGTGAAGTAAAAAGATATTTAAGAGACAATAACAGTGTTAGAATTTCCAGAAGTATCAAAGACACCGCTTATAAAGCTCTGACGATTAAAGAAATGCTTCTAAACGAAAAAAACTCCGAACCGACAAACGCGGAAATTGCCAAGCAAATGAATATTTCAGAATACGAAGTTACAGAAGCCTTAAACTCTCTTAAAGAAACTATCAGTATGTTTGAACCGATTTATAACGATGGTGGAGATGTTATTTACCTCTCCGATCAATTGAGTAATAAAGAAGATACTTATGACCTCGAAACTAAAATTGCCCTTAGAAAAGCTTTAAATAAATTAAAACCCAAAGAAAAATATATTCTAATCGAAAGATACCTAATTGGTAAAACCCAAATGGAACTAGCTGAAGAAATAGGCATCAGTCAAGCTCAAATTTCTAGACTTGAAAAAAACGGTTTATTAAATATCAAAAAAATGATAAATTAAACCGTTTTTGCATTTTTAAAGTATTTGTGCTATACTACACCCTAAGTGTTAAAGAAACACAATTAGGAGGTACTCTTATGAACTTGGAAAAGAATAAAAAAACTATAATATTTTTAATCTTCTATACTCTAATCTTGTTATTTGCCCTTTTAAACATCGATAAAATCTTAGCGCTTTTAAACTATTTATTAAAAATACTATCACCATTTATTATTGGATGTTTTATTGCCTTTATTCTAAATGTTTTATTAAATAATATCGAAAATAAATTATTTAAAAAACTAAATGAAAAAAATTCTAAAATATGGACCAAAATTAAAAGACCGGTATCTTTAACTTTAAGCCTTCTTATCATTATCGGTGTAATTGCCATCATCTTTATTTTAATTATTCCTGAGCTTGCAAACACCATAAATATCTTTACTAATAATTTAGATAACTATAAAAACGAAAGCTTAAATTTCTTAAACAATTTTGGAATTAGCGATAGTCAAATAAAAGACTTCTTTGAAAACTTATTATTAATCAAAGACGATATAATATCATATCTTTCTCAAAATAAAGAAAGTATTATCTCAGGAACCATTGGAGTAGCAAGTACCATTTTAGGAACCATTACTAATATTACTATTGGTATAGTCTTTGCCCTTTATATATTAGTTAAAAAAGAAGATCTTCAAAGACAAATAAAAGAAATAACTAAAGCTTACTTACCGAATAAAAAAAGAAAAAAATTAGAAGAAATATCACATCTATCATTTGTAACCTTTTCTAATTTTATTACAGGTCAAGTAACCGAAGCGTTTATAATTGGAATTTTGTGCTTTATAGGTATGCTTATATTAAACATTCCATATTCTGGTGCCATCTCTGCCTTAGTTGGTTTTACGGCCTTAATCCCTGTATTTGGAGCCTTTATAGGAACAATAATTGGAGCCTTTCTAATCTTAATGGTATCCCCTATCAAAGCCATAATATTTATCTTATTTATTATAATTCTTCAGCAAATTGAAGGAAACTTAATCTATCCAAAAGTTGTCGGTAAATCAGTAGGCCTTCCAGGAATTTGGGTTCTAGTTGCCGTAACTATTGGAGCCAGCATAGGTGGAATCTTCGGAATGCTTATAAGTGTCCCATTATGTTCGGTAATATATTCACTTATAAAAACAAGTGTCAAAGAAAAAAATAGGTCTAAACATTAAGCTTAGACTTATTTTTTGCATATTAAATTTATTTCATGTATTTATGACACTATTGTAAATAGATCACTTTCCGTTCTACTTCCACTTAAAGAGAGACTAGAGGTTAGATATACTGCAGGCCGAACGCCATAGGAATCGTTCGCACCATAACCAGAGAACCCACCTTTGGCATAGCTAAGACTACCATCATCGTAAACATACCAAACATCATTCATAGTATCAGCACGAGGCGACAAAGTCCACCAAGAAGTTCCATTTATATACATCCAATCATAATTTCTACATGTTTCATAATTCTCATAATTTATTTTATTAGTACCACATAATTCCTAATTACTATTGGCTTTTATATAATCACTCACACTTATAAGGCCAACATTACCATTCCACTTATATGCTTTCTCACCTTCAATTTGAACTGTTAAATCATCGTTATCAACCACTACAGCTCCTATATTATAATCATGGTTTATTATTTTATCGTGATTTACTGTGACACTACCTAAAAATTCTCCGTTTAAATATGTAAGCATCTCACTATCTGCCTCTACAGTCCCTGTATATTTCCCACTTGAAAATTCAGATGGACTTCCTACCATATTGGCTGTACTACTCCACGCATTACAACCATGGTTTGAATTTGAACAACATTCAGTTTCTCTACCACCATCAAAAGCTTTATTTCCTAAAGTCTCATTCCTTATTATTTTATATGTTCCGTCTGCTTCTTTTGATATTATTCTCCAGAGTTCATTATTAAATTCGATATAGTTATTTGGGTTTGCTCCTCTATACACATATCTTCCGCTTTCATATTCATCTTCATATAATCCATTTCCAGAATTAATAATATCTACTTCTTGTCCGCCCACTAATGTTGTTTCTCCTGATGGAATAGGTCTATTTGGATCAACATATTGTTTATAAGTCAAATCAAGTTTTATATTTGTATCTAAATCTGTTGGCTGTTCTTCTACATCATCATATCTAACCAATACAACTAATAATGTTTATCACCACTTTTTAGCGGAAAATTTATATCAGAATAATCTTGACTACTTAAATTAAGTATAACACTAAGCGACATTATCAATCAATAATAACCTTATTAGTTTACACTTTTTATTATTATTTTCTGTTAAACAAATAATTTTATTCAAAATAAAAACATTATCTTAATAATTAAAATAATGTTCAAGTAAATATTTATATCTATTTTCGATTAAATTAATTTGTTCATCAGTAAGTTTGATAATTTTTGCAATATAAAAATAAATAATTTTAACTTCGTTAAGTCTTCTCACTCTTGGAGTAAGTGCTGTTGTGTTCTGGCCATGCCATCTATAAAAATTATGAATCTCTGGGCTATAGGCAATTTTCCCATAGCTTATTAAATTAATATAAAATAACCAGTCTCCAGCTTGCTTAAAATCCGTACATATACTAAATATTTTATCATAATTACCTTTTTTAATTAAAGCCGAAGAAACATTAAAAATAGTTAAATTCAAAAACATATAATTATGTAACTCTAAACCTCCATCATTTATAAAAGGTTTATCCCAGTGCCCAGTTTTTCGAATATCTATTTCATCTTTGACACTAGGCTTAATCATTTTTCCATCGCCATCGATAATCATACTGTCACAATAACTTAAAACGACATTGGCATCACGAAGTGGCTTTATAAGCGTTTTAAGTAAATTTTCATCACAACTATCATCAGCTTCCGCCATCCAAATATAATCACCTTCAGATAACTCAAAACCTTTTTGCCACTGTTTAAAAACCGAACCACTATTTTCTTTGTTAAAAACAGTTTTTACTCTAATATAAGGTTTTATCTCATATACTATCTCATCTATCACTTCTCGAGAATCATCCGTACTATTATCATCTAAAAAAACAATCTCAAAAAGTTTTACTTTTTGACTTAAAATACTATAAACTCTCTCTTTTAAATATTTTCCATAATTATAATTAGGAATAACCACTGATATTTTATATTTTTCTTTTAGTTTTTGATTCTTAATAGCTAAATCTTTTAAACTTTCAGTCCCCATATCTTTTATCACCTATTATATATAATAACACAAAAGACTTCTAAAATGAAGTCTTAAAATTTAGGTAAAATGTAAAGAGCCAATAAAATTGAAAGTAAATTTAATGTCATAATAATTACCATTGCATAAACAACTTTATAATCAGAAAGTTTAAATACTTCTCTTAAACTTAAAACTAAATAAGTAAAAATCAAAAATAGCGCTAGAGTGAAAATTGCCATCACTAACATTGGTGAAAACATTGCGGCAACTAAACTTAAAATAACCGCACCAAGTAAAATTAATCCTAAAATGTTCACAAAGTTAAAAGCTTCTTTATATTTGATTTTTGCACCAAATATATCTCCTGCTACAAACTTAACAAAAGCTCCATACAAAAATAGCAAGCAAATAGTTAAAACCATCACCATAAAAAATATTCTAAAGTAAGGTACATCATAACTAGATACCGTCGTATAAGCATTTAAAACGCCAGTTCCATAAAGCATCTCTTCAATTGTCGGTTCAAGTGTTCTTTTAACAAGTAAAATGGAAAGCAAGCCACCTAAAATACCGGTAATTACTGTCAAGATAACTGAAAGCTTAAAATTATCGCCTTTAGTATATTTTTTTATTGTTTTCACTGGTTCTAAAAATAAACCCTTTATCATTTCAAAAATATTCATTACGTTATTTTTCAGTTCAGATTCTTTTACCGTACAAGGGCATACTTGACCCTCTTCTAAAATACGTCCGCATTTTGGACATTTATGCATATCTATCATCTCCTAAGTATAATCTTAATCAAGAAAAAATTACTTGTCAATTCATATCACCAAATTTTCATTTTTGATTTTTTGCAGGAAACTTCTTAATATGATTACCAATAATCTCTGAAACATCCATTACTGTTACAAATGAAGAAACAGGAGCCTCGTCTAAAATATCTCTTAAAACAGATATTTCAAACCTCGTAATAACTGTATATAAAATCGTTTTCTCTTGTTTTGAAATATAACCTCTACCATCAAAAGCTGTAACCGTTCTTCCAAGTCTTTTTAAAACATTATCAGCAATATAAGAAGCATCATCAGTTATAATAAATACCGCTTTCGCACTATCAAAGCCATCTGAAACAATATCGATAACCTTATAAGTTATAAAATAAGTAAGTAATGAATAAAGTGCCCTATCAGCTCCAAACACAAAAATAGCCGAACCATAAATAAAGATATTTAAAATAAATACGACCTGTCCAACTGAAAGACTATTATTTCTACTAAGTAAAATACCTATTGTCTCAGTACCATCTAAACATCCACCTTCTTTAATTATAAGACCAACTCCAACACCCATTGCCACTCCACCATAAACTGTAGCCAAAAGAGTATCATCGATTAGCGGATCAAAGTTACCAAATACTTCTAGCAAAACACTAAACAAAACCATTCCGTAACCAGTTTTAAAAACAAATTTTTTACCTAAAATCCGGTACCCAACTATCAAAAATGGGATATTTAAAACTAAAACAAATAAACCAAGTGACCCGCCAAATAATGTATTTAAAATAATTGAGATACCGTTAATTCCCCCATCAATCATCTGATTAGGAATCAGTACTAACTCAAGTGTGCCCGCCGCAACAAGCGCGCCAAATGTAATTATAATAATTGAAATTATAAATCTAAATGAAATCATTTTACTCTTCAAAACTATCACCTACCTATTTAAGTATATCATGTATTTTCAAACCAAAAAAGACTAACTTTTAAGTTTCTTTAAAATTAGTCTTTTATTATTTAAAATTCTCTCATCTTCTTCTATTTCTAAAGCCAAATCTACATATACTAATGCATCTTTATATCTACCTAAATTATAAAGACAAACCGAAATCAAATCATCTAAATAAAAATCCGTACAAAAATATTCCGTAATATATGACTTATAACCTTTATCTATCTTCAAAGCTTTCAAAAAATAATCTAAAGCCGTCTCATAATCTTCATCCTCATAATAATATAGACCTATCTCCCCATAAGGTTCTTTTAAATGTGGAGCCTCGTCCAAGGCTTTCAAATACCACTTCAATGCCTCTTTTCTTTTACCTAATTTTTTGTAGCACCGCCCAATAAACCTCATCGACGCACATCTCTCATCCTTCCAAGTAGCCCGCTTTAAACTAAGATGGCGTTTTAAAGTTTCGATTGCTTTATTCCACATCTTATAATACATATATTCCCTACCAAGATAATGCGTATTCCGGTCATCCTCTGGATCTTCTTTTACACTCATCTCAAGTAGTGGCAAATAACTACTTCGAGACTTCGTACTATCAGGATAATGATTTAAAACAATATCTTCTCTAATAACTCTGTTTTCCTCACCAAGACAAGTTAAAACCTCGTGAACTGGATGTGTCCATTTGTACATCTTATTTAGATGCGCATTATCTAAATAGAAACTCACAACCGGCCTTTTTTTTTCATCCAAACTCCAATTATAAGTATAAGCTACCCTTGTAACTCCAGGTTTAAATGCCTCTTCTAACTTTTTTCTCCACCCCTCTTCAAACACTTCATCGATGTCCGTGCACACACAAATATCCATATCGTCATCGATCATTTCAAGCGATTTATTTCTCGCCGTATCAAATCTAAACGGTTTTAAAACCTCTTGCTTCACGGTAACCCCAAGTTCTTTTAAAATATCTACCGTTTTATCACTAGACCCTGTATCCAAAACATATATCTTATCTGCCTCCTTCATCGAATTATACCATCTTTTGACAAACTTCTCCTCGTTTTTACTAATTGCATAAACACAAACTTTTATAAAAATTCCCCCTAACTTTTACTTTTAAGTTTCCTTATAACTTTCTTTTCAATTCTTGAAATATATGACTGACTTATTCCAAGTAACTCAGCCACATCTTTTTGAGTCATCTCCTCATGACCAAACAAACCATACCTTAAAATCATAATTTTCTTATCCCTACTACTTAACTTTTCAATCTCCTCATATAAAATTTTCTTTTCAATTTCTTTCTCTAAACCTCTTGTCACAATATCACTATCAGTTCCTAAAACATCTTCTAAATGTAACTCATTACCATCACTATCAAAACTCAAATTATCTTCAAAACTTATTTCTCCTTTTCTTCTTTTATTCTTTCTCAAAAACATTAAAATCTCGTTATCAATACATCTAGATGCATAAGTCGCAAGCTTAATATTTTTATCGAGCTTATAAGTATTGACCCCTTTTATAAGCCCAACACTACCAATACTAACCAAATCTTCTAAATCAACCCCGGTATTTTCATACTTTTTAGCTAAAAAAACAACTAATCTTAAATTATGTTCGATAAGCTTACTTCTAGCCATTTCATCGCCATTCATCGACCTTTTGACATATTCTTGTTCCTCCTCTCTTGAAAGTGGTTCCGGAAGCTTATCCGCACTTCCAATAAAATAAACCTTGTCATTACCTAAAATACTTTTAATAAATTCAATTAATTTTCTAATCATTTCTATTCTCCCCTCATTAAACCATTAAGTAAAACTAAAGCTTTATTTAATTTTAAATTATTACTAAAACCCAAATAAACATCTTTAAAATTTCCAAGACCAATAACTTCAACTTCTCTTACCTTAATACATTCTAAAATACCGCACCCCGATGCCCCCATATAAGGAACCATATAAATCTTATTTTTAAATTTATTTTTTATACTTGTAAGTATTACTAATTTACCTTTAAATTTTAAAGTATTACCCGTATCTAAATAACCATTTAAATTTAAAACTTTCTTCCCAATATAAATATTTACTTTATAATAATTACCTATTTTAGCTTTATAACTTTTCATCTCTTTAACATAAATATATAAAACAATAGGTGAAAATATGATTAAAAATATAACATTTAAACTAAACCCATTATTTATAAAAACTAATCCTTTATTTTTATAACCAAATTCTATATTAATCATATATAAAAAACCACCCAAAATAATACTTACTAAATATAAAAACAAAATATTTTTTAAAGTGTATTTTAAATCTTTATATCCAAAACTCACTAAACACATAATTATACTTAAATAAACTTTAATTAAAAAAAGCTCAAAACTTGTTATTTTAAAAAATAAAATAAGTATTGTTAAACTTCCAATAAAAGCCCCTATCATTACTCTAAAAATAGAAACATTTCTTTTTAAAATAATCGAAACTGATAAAAGTAATAAAAAATCAAAGAAAAAATTTAAAAAAAGTAACCCATCAACATATATAGTCATCGCATCACCTAAATTAATTATAAAAAAAACGGCATCAAAATAATGTCGTTTTTATATTTAAAACTATATTGTTTAAAGTATGTTGTATTTACGTATTTATGACACTATTGTAAACGGATCACTTTGTGTTCCACTTCCACTTAAGGAGAGACTAGAGGTTAGATAAAGTGCGGGGCGAACTGCGTAGGAATCGTACGCGTAGTTACCATAGCCGAAGCTGCCGCCACTGTAGACTCCGTTGACACTGAGCGAGAAGCCATAGCGAGGGGACACAAGCCACCAGGAAGTACCAGGTATTACTAAATAATTATTTGACGCACATGTTTCTAAACCATCATGATACTTATTATCAGTTCCACATAACTCTTCATTACTTACTGATAAATGAACATCACTTGATGAAAGTAATGCCACTTTCCCGTTCCATTTATATGCGGCCTCTTCTGCTACAAACTCACTTGGATCTTCATCTCCATCGTCTTCCCAGGATGCATCTGTATTTGTTGCTCCTACTCCCCAATTATAATTTATTATTTTATCACTATTATCTGTTATACTTTCTAAATATTCGCCATTTAAATATGTATTTAAACTTGAATCTAATAATACTGTTCCTGTATAAGTAGTATTCGTAAATTCGGATGGGCTTCCTACTAAATTCGCATTTGCTGCCCAGGCATTACAGCCATATGATGAATTCGCACAATATGTTCCTCCTGCTCCATCACTTTCTTTATCCCTATAGTTATCTTCATCAAATGGCATTTCCTCTGGTAGGACTTCGTTCCTTACTATCTTATATGCTCCATCCGCTTCTTTAGCTACGATTCGCCATAGCTCATTATTAAATTCGATATAGTTATTTGGATTGGCTCCTTTATACACATATCTTCCAGCTCTTGTACTATCTTCATATAGTCCATCTCCAGACTCTACTGTTGGTACGCTTATTCCTCCAATATTTGGTCCTTCTGGTTCTGGTAAAATACTTCCATCATCTTGGACATAATTAAGTGTTACTGTAACTTCCGAATTTAAATTATCTGGCTGATTTGTTACTTCCGGATTATATGTTACTACTACTGTTAGTACATCACTTTCTTCTGGTAATAGTTTATCTCCTCTTTTTATTCCGCTTGTTTCAAATAATATTGCTTCGTTTTCTGATGTCTTTACATCTATACTTTCTAATACCGCATCAATATCTCCCCTGTTTTCTACAGTTATATCATATTGCATACTATCTCCAGGACTTACTAAATTTGTCTTAAATGTTGCAGTTGTCTCTGTATGACTTGGTGTCTCGGCATCTGTCGCATCTCCTGATAAAACACTACTTTGAATATCGGTTATTAATACTTTCCAATCACTTATTATATTACTTGTTCCATTTATTGTAAGTTGCGTTCTAAATGCCGCATAGCCAGCGGCCATTACTAAAAGTATTGAACAAAGACCTAAGATTATATAATTTCTTTGTCTTGTATTAAATCTTTGTCTCATAAATACCTCTCTCCTATCATACTTATATTATAAACTTAAAACAAACGACAAGCAACCATTTGAACGCTTAAGCAACGTTTATTTATACTCATTTACAAATATTATGTAAAATAAAATATATTTTATTCTATAGTTAATACATATTGAAAAAAACATTCGCATTGAATGTTTTTATTTTATAAGCTCTTTTACTTTAGAAATAATTTCAGTTGCTGAAACCTCTTCATCTATTTTACCGTCACGTGATTTAAACTCCACGATATTATCAGACGCTTTCTTACCTACTGTAATCCTATAAGGAATTCCAATTAGATCCATATCTTTAAATTTAACTCCCGCTCTCTCATCTCTATCATCTAATAAAACATCGATATTATTCTTCTTAAATTCATCATAAAGATAATTTGCTAAATCATTTTGAGTATCATCTTTAGTATTAATAATTACAATACTTACTATAAAAGGTGCGACAGCAATTGGCCAAACTAAACCAAACTCATCAGAATACTGTTCGGCAATGGCCGCCATACATCTTGCAACTCCAATGCCATAGCTTCCCATATAAACAGGTTTTAAATTATTACTCTCATCTAAATATTTTAAATCTAAAGCTTCCGCATATTTGGTTCCAAGCTTAAAAGTATTTCCAATCTCAATACCTTTTTCAAAGTAAATTTTACCTCCGCATTTAAAGCAATTATCTCCTTCTTTGATATTTACAATATCACCTGAAGTATAAACATCAAAATCGCTTAAATTCACATTTATATAATGATATCCTGCCTTATTAGCTCCGCATACAAAATTACTCATATTAAGAACTTCATTATCGGCAATAATCTTTACATCTACCCCAACTGGACCAAGTGACCCAAACGTCCCATCTGTTACCTTCTTTAAATCTTCATCTGTTGCCATTTCTAAAGAACTTGCCTTAAGTAATTTACCTAATTTTACCTCGTTAAGCTCTCTTGTTCCATTTACTAAAATAAAATAAATTTCACCGTCTATTTTATAAACCAAAGTTTTAACCGTTTTAAAAATATCGATATCTAAAAACTTAACAACATCTTCGATTGTCTTCACATTAGGTGTTTCTACTAATTCCTTTGCTTTTTTACTTTCTATCACGTAAGTATCAGCTCTAACTGGTGCGACTTCGATATTAGAAGAAAAATCACATTTATCACATAAAACTACTGTATCCTCACCAATTTCGGTAATAGCTTGAAACTCTTCTGATAAATCTCCACCCATTAAACCTGTATCAGCTCGGACTATTCTGTAGTCGATTCCCATTCTATCAAATGAATTCTTATAAGCTTTAACCATTTTATTATATGACCCATTTGCAGATTCTTTATCTAAATCAAAACTATAAGCATCCTTCATTGTAAACTCACGAGTTCTAATCAAACCATATCTAGGTCTTGCTTCATCTCTAAATTTATCTTGAAATTGATAAATATTAAAAGGCATATCCCTATATGATTTTATTTTTTCCTTAGCGGCAATTACAAATAACTCTTCATGTGTAGGGCCTAAACAAAAACCTCTGTCATTTCTATCTTTTAACTTAAACATATCCTTACCAAAAGAATCATACCTTCCACTCTTTTCAAAAATATCATTTGGAATTAAAGCTGGCATTAAAACCTCTAAGGCCCCTGATTTATCCATCTCATTTCTAATAATATCTTCTATTTTTTTCTTAACTCTAAGACCAAATGGCATAAACATGTAAACCCCACTTACCTCTTTTTTAATAAAACCACTTCTAACAAGTAAATTACCACTTTTTGAATCCTCATCTTTAATATCGTCCCTTATAGTATAGAAAAAATTGTTCTTTAATCTCATAATAATCCTCCTTATTTAAAACAAAAAAAGAATAGTCCTATAGGAGCGAAACAAACCCGCGGTACCATCCTTTTTTATAACTTAATTTAAGATAACGGCTAAAACCGGAAATGTTTTCATTTCACTCAGAAGGCAGGAAATAAATAACATTATAACTTGTTCTCACTATCCAAGCTCACTTTCTATAAGCGGTTATCTATTATTCCTTCGTCAACACTTTAAATAAAGTCTATCATATTCTATTCATTTTGTCAAAAAATTATCCAGTAGAATAAAGTTTATCTTCTTCTGTATCCAAAAGAACAGAATATTCAATCTTACTTATTTTATTACAGTCCATGTCCAAATTCATCTTCGTAAAAGTGCCTATTCTCATACTAGAAGAATATACATCACCATTATTCATATAAACATTACACATAAATAAATAATTATTGTTTTTATCCTTTATATTATCCGAAACCGAAATGGAACAATCTGAATAAGAAGCTTTAAATTCATCTTCTGAAACAGCAGAATCATCAAGCCTAACCACCTTAATCTCTTTTTCCTCGGTTTGATTACCACAGCCAGGCAAAATAACCGCCAATAAACACACAATCAAAATTTTTCTTAACATCCTGTACCATCTCCTGAACCTATATAACCAACCCGATATTCTGTTACAATAATGCTGTTATTAACATTCCCCGCATAATCATAAGCTCTAGAAGTAATTACCATTCGGCAAGGATTATCACCACGTGTCCAAAGGCAATAATTGTCACCAATAACTCCATTGTTTCTGTTATAAGTAACCAAAGTACTAAGTGAAGTTCGGTATCCACTACCCTTATCTATAACCCAATAATTAGCTTTAGGTCGTGTATGACCACCAAGAACATTGACAAGACAAATCGTCGCTGTACATCTTCCTTGACCAATATTACAATTTTGGTCTTTCATAAATCCCCCGATTCGATTACCACTATTATCAATTTGATAAAAATCAAGGCCATTCATGTTCGCACTACTTAAAGAAGGCGGTGTTTTATCGATTCTTATCATCGTTGACGCATAATCAGAACAATTTGCGGTATCATTTGGACCGCTAGCCACTTTATTGCACACTCTTATATATGTAGCCTGATTTCTCTCTGCCGAATATGGTGACGTTACAAAAGTCTGCTTGCCATACGAATTATAGCCTGACTTATCATACCTTGTCCAGTTTTTCGCATCATAACTATAATACCAATATCCAAGTGTATCTGCTCTACTTGTAGTAGAAACAGTTAAAGAAAAATCATAATTTACCCAATTTCCATTCGTCGGGTTTTTAATTGTTGGCTTATTTGGTTTAGATATAATATTTGATATCGACTTATTACAATTTCCAATATTACCAGCTTTATCTTTAACATATGCATTATAAGTACCATTACTTCTTACTGTATATGTACTACTTGTTCCAAAACTATTTTTATTTATCCACGAATATGGTTTAGAAGCAAGTCCACTCGTTAAATCATAACCGTTTATACTTAATGTAATGCTTTTAACATAATTTACAAAAGATGACTGTGTAAGACTACACGTTGGTTTTGTGGAATCTTTCTTAACAGTTAAACTACATTTAGTAATATTTCCAGCATTATCCTTAACATATCCATAATAATTAACCCCTTTTGTATCCCCAGCATGACTAATCGAAGACCTATTATTAAAACTTTCCGTAGGTACGCTCGAAATATCATATGATGCTACTTCACTTCCACCTTCATCGCTATATTTAAGCGTCATATTCACTGTACTTTTAAACCAATTGTTATCTCCTTTAGTTCCTTTAGCTGTAATACTACACGTTGGTTTTGTTGAATCTTTCTTAATAGTCAAACTACATTTATTAGTATTCCCTGCCTTATCTTTGACATATCCATAATATGTAATACCTTTTGTATTAACACTATGCGTAACCGTCTTCTTACTATTATAGTTTACCGTAGATGAATTAACAATTCCATATTTGTCAACATTGCTTCCACCGGTATCGTTATACTCGAGTTTTAGTTTAATGTTACTCTTAAACCAACCATTATCCCCTTTAGTTCCGGAAGCACTTATACTACATGTCGGTTTTACTTTATCTACTTTATCTACTACAAATTTACTCTTGTCCGTTGTATCACTTATATTTCCAGCTTTATCTTTTACCCATAAATAATAAGTTCCGTTATCTAAATCGTTTAACTTTATTGTCTTCTCGCCTTTATTATAATTTACATCAACCCAGCCACTACTACTTTCTGACGGTTTACTACTTGATGTACTTAAATAATATGACTTTACTCCGCTTATTCCATCATAAACTGTCGCTGTCGCTGTTTTATTTTTATTACTCCAGCCACTTGGCACACTTACATTTCTTATAGCCGGTTTTTCACTATCTATATTACCCAACTGAACTCTTCCATTTATGACATTATTACCTTTAGCTCTCGCATAAAGAGTTGATATCTTTGTAAACGCTGGCAGTTCTAGACTATAATAATCATTATTATAATCATTTAAACTTCCTACATCTGTCCATTTTCCATCATCTATCCTATACTGATAACTATATCCTTATTTTAAAATTAACTGTTTCGTTTTATGTGACATTTTATTTTTTGGACTACTTATTCCTAAATCTTCAGTAAATGTTTTTTTACAATATTTACATTCAAACCTTCTTTTATATACTATTAAATATGTTTCTTCTTCTGAATTTTTTAAATAAGTTATTTTACTTGGTTTTAAATAGTCATGTATTTTTTTACTAAAATTATTACACTTTGGACATCGAGCTTTTTTCCTACTTGATTTGATATGTATACATTTTGTTTTTTCATCCCCTGTTTCTACTTTAATAATATCAATAAATTCCTCTAAATTTAATATCTTTCTAAAATCTTCTTTTGTCATTCCATTCCTACCTTCTAGTAACTATAGTTACATCTTGATTATGACAAAATTCGTTTGATTTTTCTACCCAAGTAAAAAATGGAGCTTTTTAAAAAAACAACCCCACTAGAAAATCATGCTTTTACAAAAATGGACCCCACTGAAAAGTGGAGACCTATTTTATTTTGACCCCACTAGAAAGTGGAGAGCCATCATTCCATATAAAAAATAAAAAAGATGATTACTTTTTCATCTTTTTTATAAACCAAGCAAATTATTACTATCTAAAATACCTTCACTTAATCCAAAATTATAATAATCTTGAACCCTTTGATTTTGATTTTCCATTAAATTAGTTACTGTATCACAATTATAAAGATAATTCTCACCCTCTAAAACAAGTAAATAATCGTATAAAGACTGACTAGTCGCTTCTGAATCATTTAAAGTATAAGTAACAATAGCTGTTGTCTCATCACTTTCATTTTGATAATTATCAAGATGCTTACCCAAAATCTCCATTGCCTTAACCTTAGCCTTGTATTCGTTTACCTCATTATCCTCAAGCCCAGAATTTGTCAAAATAATCTCTTGTAAATTATTTAAATCAAACATGTATATATAGTAAAAATAAGACTTAAGCGTAACCATATATGTTTTTACATTACCAGTAGCATTAGACACTGAAATAGAATAATCTAAATTATCTTGAATTTCTTTCTCTAAATTTTTAGAAAGTTCCGCTGCTTTACTAACATAATCATCTAAATCATTTTTATCGGTAACACTCTTACTTGGTGTAACTCTCGTATAAGAATCCGGACCTGTGATAATATTCAAGGATTCTATATTATCAAAGCCCGTTTTCTTCTCGAGTTCTTCCTTTGTCCCACCATTTACATAAAGTTTAGTAACTTCATCGGTTAATTTGCTATAATCGGTTCCAATACCATCATTACCACTTCTATAGTTTAAATAAAGGACTATTCCTAAAGAGATAACCAAAACCACAAGAACTATAATTAATATAATCTTTATTTTCTTATTTGTCATCTAATTCTCCTCTCACATTCCAATAGGGTAGCACGTTCCATTCGCACCCTTTGGAAAATCATAAACCGCCTGAATCTTAGCTTCATTTCCCGCATTATCGACAGCTTTATAATTTGCAATTATGCTATAACCTATAATACAGTTTGTACTTACCGCATTACCAATAAATCCATCTACTCCCATATCAGGGAATCTTGCCTCCTGATAAAATCTATTATCACTAGAGCCAAAAATTTTACTTGGCCTATGTGAAAATTGATTACCTGAGCTACATGTCGCCCCGCAACCTGAAGAAGTATGTCCAGTATAACAATATTCTACGTATCCAAACTTACTGTTAATACCAGAAACATTGTCGCGAACTCTGTAGCCAAAATAAGATGAACTTCCATACCAATCATATGAACCCAAGTTACAATCCCTTCGGTGATCTTTTTGATAAAAATCTGGTGGTGTCCAATCGACCATTAATTTAATATGAACTGTATTACTGATATTACCCGCCTTATCTATCGTTCTAAAATCAGCTTCGTTTATTCCTTCTCCCATTCTCCAATTTGTCAAATTAGTCTCAAGCTGCCATCCACCACCGCTATTATACTCGGTACGTTCAATCCCAGACGCATTATCCGTAGGTTTGAAATCTCTTCTTATCTCATTCCTTGACCACTGACCACTAAATGCCTGTCCAACATCTTGATCATAATACATCTTCCTCAAAGTATAATTAAATACTGGTTTTGTTTTATCTATCCTTATCATCGTTGAAGCATAATCTGAACAATTTTCCTCATCATTAGCTCCTGATGCTTCCTTATTACATACTCTTATATATGTTGCTTGATTTCTCTCTGCTGAATACGGCGAAGTTACAAAAGATTGCTTTCCATATGAATTATAACTTGATTTATCATATCTTGTCCAGTTTTTCGCATCATAACTATAATACCAATATCCAAGTATGCTTGCTGGTGTAGTCGTTGATACTGTAAGTGAAAAATCATAATTTACCCAGTTTCCCTTTGTTGGATTTACTATCGTTGGCTTATTAGGTTTTCTTACAACATTACTTACACTTCTATTACAATTTCCAATATTGCCAGCAATATCTTTAACATATCCATTATACGTTCCATTCTTTTTCACAACATACGTATCTTTTGTCCCAAAACTATTTTGGTTATTCCATGAATATGGTTTAGAAGCAAGTCCACTTTCACCATCTTGTCCACTTATCTTTAATGTTACACTAAGTGACGCCCCTGTCGCTGGTGTCGCACTTATACTACATGTCGGTTTTACTTTATCTACTTTATCTACTACAAATTTACTCTTGTCCGTTGTATCACTTATATTTCCAGCTTTATCTTTTACCCACAAATAATAAGTTCCATTATCTAAATCGTTTAATTTTATTGTCTTCTCGCCTTTACT
This sequence comes from uncultured Bacilli bacterium, assembly GCA_944329365.1. Classification (GTDB taxonomy): domain Bacteria; phylum Bacillota_I; class Bacilli_A; order RF39; family UBA660; genus Coprosoma. Next base: position 28,532 of record CALVIC010000008.1, on the reverse strand, counting down.
ATAATTTACATCTTTCCATCCACTACTATTTTCTGATGGTTTATTACTTGATGTACTTAAATAATATGACTTCACTCCGCTTATCCCATCATATACCGTTGCCGTCGCTGTTTTATTTTTATTACTCCAGCCACTTGGCACACTTACTTTTCTAACAACCGGTTTTTCACTATCGACATTGCTTATCTGTATCCGGCCATTTATTACATTATTACCTTTAGCTCTTGCATAAAGAGTTGATATCTTTGTAAACGCTGGCAATTCTAAACTATAATAATCATCATTATAATCATTTAAACTTCCTGCATCTGTCCATTTTCCATTATCTATCTTATACTGATAACTATATCCTTCTAATTTTGGATAAAGTATCGTCACAACTCTTTGTTTCACCCATGCCGATGTATTTGGCTTGACTAAAAAGTCGATTATCGGTAAAGCCGCCAATTCCGCACAAGTATCTCCTTCTTTTATTTCATAATCTCTTATTCCACTACTATATATCGTGACCATTACTGATAAATTTGTATAATCTTCCCCACTTATACTATCTATGTATACATCTTTTCCATTCTTATTTCCCGTAGGTACAAGCTTCCCATCAGCCATAAGTTCATTTATTGTTATACAATATCTTGCCGCTTTCCCATTTGGAAAATCACCTGGATGATCACTTATATACTCATCTGTTGCCTTAAAAACAATCTCTTCGCCCGCACTTGCCGCATCGTCTCTTGTTCCTGTTATTCTGTTAATAACAGTCGGAACAATTATCACCATTAAAAGCGATAAAATAACAATTACCCCAAGTATCTCAGCTAATGTAAATCCTTTGCGGTCCATATCAATTCCTCCTACCATTCTTCTTATATTTTATCATATTTCCATACAAAAAAATAAAAAAGATGATTACTTTTTCATCTTTTTTATAAGCTCAGCAAATTCATTTACACTCATCACACCTTGTTCATCGGTTCCATACTTTCTAAAACTTACATTTTTACTATCTCTTTCCTTATCCCCTAAAACTAAAGCATAAGGAATTTTATGTGTAACACTCTCACGAAGTTTATAACCAAGTTTTTCATCTCTACTATCTAGATGAACTCTAATACCGCATGCTCTAAGCTCCTCGGCAACTTCTCTCGCGTAATCTAAATGATACTCATTACTTACCGGTATCACACTAACCTGTATTGGAGCAAGCCATAAAGGTAAAGCTCCCTTCGTCTCTTCTAGTAAAAACGCAATAAATCTATCCAACGAACCAAATATTGCTCGGTGAATAACAACTGCTCTTTGCTTAGAACCATCCTCAGCCACATAATCGATATCGAACTTTTCCGGAAGTTGATAATCTAGTTGAATCGTTGACAAAGTTACATCGTGACCAATCGCACTTTTAACTTGAACATCTAGTTTTGGCCCATAAAAAGCCGCTTCCCCCTCAGCTTCATAAAAATCAACACCATATTCTTTTAAAACTTCACGAAGCTCATTTTCACTCTTTTCCCAAAGTTCATCATTACCAAAATATTTTTCTGTATCGTTTTTATCTCTAAGTGAAAGTCTAAAACTATAATCCTTAAAACCAAAATCGTTATAAGTATCTAAAATCATATCGATAACTTTTTTAAATTCATCTTTGATTTGTGAAGGCGTGCAAAATATATGCGCATCATTTTGGGTAAAAGCTCGCGCCCTTTCAATACCACATAAAGCCCCGCTCGCCTCATATCTAAAGTCTTGAGCAATCTCAGCAATTCTAACTGGTAGATCACGGTAAGAATGTAAACTATTTTTATAAATCATCATATGATGTGGACAGTTCATCGGCCTTAAAACATATTCTTCTTTATCTATTTTCATCATTGGGAACATATCGTCCTTATAATGATCCCAGTGTCCACTCTTCTTATATAAATCCACACTTCCAACCGGTGGTGTAAAAACATGTTCATAGCCACTTCTAAGCTCCTTATTCATAATATATTCACTCAAAATATGTCTTACTGTAAACCCATTAGGTAACCAAAGGGGAAAACCTTTGCCGACCAAATCCGAAGTCATAAAAATACCAAGTTCTCGCCCAAGCTTACGATGATCTCTCTCTTTAGCTTCTTCAAGCTCCTCTAAATGTTTGTCGAGATCTTCCTTACTATCAAAACAAACTCCATAAATTCTTTGTAAAACCCTATTCTTCGCATCACCCTTATAATAAGAACCACTGACCTTTAAAAGTTTAAAGTTTTTGCACTCCTTAACTGTATCTACATGACCTCCGCGGCACAAATCAGTAAATTCACCTTGACTATAAGCTGTAATCACCTCAGATTCAGGCAAATTATTTATAATATCCACCTTGTAAGGATTATCTTTAAACATTTCTAAAGCCTCATCACGGTTTAATTCATGTCTAACAATTCTTTTTCCATCCTTGCAAATCTTTTTCATTTCCTTTTCAATCTTTGGTAAATCATCTTCCGTTAAAGTCACATTACCCATATCAATATCGTAGTAAAAGCCTTCAGGAATAACTGGACCAACCCACAACTTTGACTCCGGATATAACCTTAAAACCGCTTGCGCTAAAACATGCGCGCAGCTGTGATTCAAAGGATTTAATCTTTTATCTTCTTTAATATTTATCATAAACCATCTCTCCTCTTCCCAAAAAATAATGAAATTAATTTTTTAAACAAAAAACTCCTTAAAATTTAAGGAGCGATTATTCGCGGTACCATCCTACCTTGGAACTTAATTAAAATAACGGTTTAACCCGGAAAGACTTTTCTCTTTCAGCTCATCAAGGTAGTAACTTTTAATTAAGTCTGTTAGTTTTCACCAGCCACTAACTCTCTCGAAGACAAATCCTTAAAAGTGTTGTCCTTGGTCATCGCCTTTAACTATATAATACTTTAAGCTTTTTCTTTTGTCAATCGTTTTTGCCCTTTTTGATATGAAAATAATCCATCAGACACATTAAGTCTCTTGTCACCAATAATCTCCTCACTAGCCAAAATAACTGTTCCAAAATATTCATCTATCATCTCTTGAAGTAAAACTTCTATCTCACCATCAATCTTATCCGCACCCTCAATTATCAAATTTTCACTTTCCAAAAATCTAATTTTCAAAACGTTTACTAAAATTTTTTCGTATCTTCTTAAATCTCCGTAATCCTTATAAATAAAATTAATAGGAATATCATACCGTTTAAAAAGATCGGTAACCTCGTCAAAACTTCTCTCTAAAACTCCAAGCTTCTCGTAAACATTTAAATCACTGTCACTAGTATCATCCAAATTTATCGTCTTAAAATCCTTGCCAGTAAAATTATAGATATCGCCACTAAGCGGCTCAATATCTCCACTAAGTGTCTTTAAGAAAAACTCTCTATCACTGTCAAAGCCATCTAAACACAAAGTCTCGCCATAATTTATCTGCCCATTTATTTTTGGATAAGTAACTACTAAATCACTTAAAATAATCGGAAGACCATTTTCTTTAAGACCTTCGTAATTCAAATCATCGTATTCCTCACCTAAAGAGCACAGCTTTTTGTTAAGTTTAGAAATTCTCTTCGTAAGTTTAACTGACCTATCACTATTTTTACCAGCCAAACTCTTATCATGATCTCTTAAAGTAAACTGTTCACCCTTTGCCTTCCAGACCAAAAGTTTTTTAATCTGCTCATTGATCATCTGTCTTTTTATCAAAATTTCCTTTTTCTCTCTCTTTCTCTGAATAACTAAATTTTCTAAATACGCATTATATACATCGTAAGAAAAATCATAAATCCTCGAACTATCCAAAACCTTATTTGCTGTCCTTTTGACAAAATCGATATCCGATGATTTTATAATCCAAATATTTTTATCATTCGAAAGATACTCCTCTAGCCACTTTAAAGCGTCATCGTTTAAATTAACATCGATATTATCTAAAATAAACAAATTGTCACCTCTAAGTATCTCTCCTAAAATTAAAAGCTGCAGTCTATTTACATTGCTTAAATCTTGAATCTTACTATCTAAATTAATTTTAACGCGCATCTTTTCCATGATATTTAAAACTTCTCCGTAAAAGTCAAACCCACCGAGCTTCGTAAACTCATCGTCTCGTTCGCCAGCTAAAACGCTATTTAAAATATCATTATATAAAGTAACTTCTTGTAAGTACTCAAACGCGCTCAGTTCTAAATAATCTTTTAACGTCGGATCATTCAATGTTTTAAACTCAGATCCTTCTAGAGCCAAAGTAAAATTATCATCACCCGCAAACCATAACTTATCGCCACTTCTAAAAACCAAATTACCTAATCTTTTTATATACATGATACTTCACTTTCCTTTTATTTTTCATCTCGATAATATCCCTTTTAAAAAACTTAAACGTCGCAATTACGATAATTGAAACCGGTAAAGCAATTATAATTCCTAAAGTTCCGGCTAAAATACCTCCGGCAAAAACAGCCACAATTACCACAAGTGGATGAATTTGATTGCTCTTGCCATAAACCAAAGGATTTATCACATATCCATCGACTGCCGAAAACACTAGAAAAATTGCGCACGTTTTAATAAATAAAACAGGACTTATAACAAAAGCTGTAACCATTGCGATTATATTCGTGATAATTCCTCCAAAATAAGGAATTAAATTACCTAAAGCCGCTAAAAATCCGAGTAAAATCGCATTAGGATGACCGATTAAAGTATAAGCCAAAGTATACTCGATTAACGAAATCAAAACGATTTTTAAAAATCCTGTCAAATATTTTCGCATCTCTTCATCTAGTAGAGCCAAATAATTATAAGCTCTCTTAGAGGTTACCGTTAAAAACTTCTTAATTGAACTTCTTATCTTCTCCATATCTGCCAAAAAATAAACAGAAGCAGCCAAAATAATTATCGCCTTCGAAATATAATCGATTGAAATACCTATAAAACTAAACGCTCCATCTGAAATATAAGTACCTATCTTTGACAGTGCCTCGTTAAAAGTCGAAGCCAAAGTATTTTGAAGTGTCCCTACATCTAAATTATATTCCGTCGACATCTCTCTTAAAAAAGAAATAATCCCACTAAATAAACTGGAAATTTGAGAAAAGAAAAGAGGCGTCACTAAATATATAATAAGACCTAAAATTCCCAAAATTCCGCCAACTACGATTAACATCGCAAATGACTTTGGAATCTTTTTATCACAAAGAGCTTTTACCAAAGGATAAAAAGCATAAGCTATCGCAAAAGCGATTAAAAAAGGTAAAACAATTTGCCAAACAAGCGACAAAAGACCAAGCCAAAAATCTCTCGTCTGATAAACAAAGAAAAATATTAAAAAAAGCAGAGATATATTGACTAATTTAAAATCTAATTTGTTTTTAATCATTATATCATCTACTTTCTAATAATATCGTTATTGGTCCATCATTCTGAATAGAAACCAGCATATCCGCTCCAAATATTCCTGTTTCAACCCTTACATGTTCTCTTAACTTTTCATTGAACAAGTCGTATAATTTTGAAGCCTCTTCACTTCTTAAAGCCTTGACATAACTAGGTCTTTTCCCTTTATTAGTCTCTGCATATAAAGTAAACTGTGAAATACTTAGTATACTACCACCAGTATCCAAAAGTGACTTATTCATAACCCCATTCTCATCGTCAAAAATTCGTAAATTAAGAGTCTTGTTAACCAAATAATCAATCTCCTTTTCCGAATCACCTTCGGTAAAACCAACTAAAAGAACAAGCCCCTTATCGATCTGCCCAGTTACCTTTCCTGAGACTGTAACTTTTGAATTTAAACTTCTTTGTACTAGTACTCTCATTTTATTTCCCTCTCTACATCAATAATATTATTAACCATCTCTAAAGATGTTATAAATTTATTAAGTTGATCCTTATCTTTTACTAAAACTGTCATCTCTAAAGTATTACTATCTCGCATCTTATGATTACTAAAACTGTTTACCGTTATCTCATTATTGTTAGCTCTTGAAACAACATCGATTATAACATTACTCTCTAAGTTAGACTTGATTAAAATATTCGTTGGAACTTTTTCATTTGTCTGATTCCACTCAGCTTTAATTAACCTCTCATCTAACGAAGAAACATTTGGACACTCTATTCTATGAATTGTAATTCCATAACCTTTAGTAATATAACCGATTATCTTATCACCTGGAACCGGACAGCAACACATTGCCAAATTGACCTTAATCTCATCGATTCCTGGAACACTAACTAAGCCATTAGAAATCTTTTTACTTTCATGTCCCCCGATTTTTTCTAAAACGCGCTCTTCCTTACTAGGCTCTTTTTTATTAGCTGTTACGACCGTCTCAGGTAATATCTTTCCACTACCTAAAGCAATATAAAGTTCTTCAAAAGAATTGAACTTAAGCTCTGACAAAACCTTCTTAGAATTATCTTCATCGAAAAATTCAGCTGATGAAATCTTTCTCTTCTTTAACTCTCTAATTAACGCCTCTTCACCCTTCTTTAAATTCTCTTCTTTATTTACTCGGTTAAAATAAGCTTTAATCTTATTTTTCGCCTGCGTTGTTTTAACAAATTTTAACCATTCTCTACTAGGCCCCTTGTTGTTCGTAATAATCTTAACAATATCTTCACTATGAAGTTCATAATCTAAAGGTACCATATTCGAGTTAACAATCGCCCCAGATGTTCTATCGCCAACATTAGAATGAACCTTGTAAGCAAAATCTACAGGTGTCGCTCCTTTTGGCAGTTCAATAACATCACCCATCGGTGTAAATACATATATTGTATTTTGGAAAACTTCTTCTTTAACCGTCCTTACAAACTCTTCTGGATCCTCTTCAGTATTTTTTAAATCCATAATCGTTCTAAAGAATTGTAACTTCTTTTCCATATCGTTTTGCATTGCCGCTTTAACATTACTGCCTTTTTCCTTATAAGACCAATGTGAAGCGATTCCATACTCCGCCACCTTATCCATGTCATAAGTTCTTATTTGAATCTCGTAAAGTTGTCCGTCTATTCCAAATACTGTCGTATGTAGTGACTGATACATATTTGTTTTTGGCATTGCGATATAATCCTTAAACCTCTTAGGTTTGGGTTTAAACTTTGAATGAATAATTCCTAAAGCTTGATAGCATTCTTGTTCCGTATCGACATAAATTCTAAGAGCAAGTAAATCGTAAATATCGCTAAATCTTTTACCTTTATCGAGTTTTTTATAAATACTGTAAATACTTTTACTTCGGCCCTTAGTCTCGTGTTTAATTCCGTATTTATTTAAAAGTTCATCTACTGCATCGATCATCCTGCGCACAGCCTCATCTCTCTCAGCTTTTGTCGCATTGAGCTTCTCGACTATATCGTAATATTCATCTGGTTTTAAATATCTCAAGCAAAACTCTTCCAAATCCTGCTTAATACTGTTAATACCAAGTCTACTGGCAATTGGAACTAAAATATCCAAAGTCTCTTTAGCCGTTTCCTTTTGCTTTTCAGGACTCAGAACATACATTGTCTGTAAATTATTGAGCCTATCGGCAAGTTTTATAATAATAACTCTAACATCTTCGGAAAGCCCAACCAAAATCTTTCTTTGATTATTGATAACTGCCTCACTATTACCAGAAAAATTAAGCTTGTTGATTGTCGTAACTCCCTTAACTAATGAGGCAATATTTTTTCCAAACTTTCTTTCAATCTCACTTTCTTTAACTCCGCACATTTCCATCACATCGTGAATAAGCGCGGCTGATAAAGTATCCGCATCAGCTTTTATACTCGTTAAAATATAAGCCACATTAAGCGGATGAATAATATAATCATCACCCGTTAATCTCTTTTGACCAAAATGCTTCTCTGAAGCAAAATTATAAGCCTTGCTTATCAAATTAAGTTCTTTTTCATCTGTAATATAAGATGATATTTTCTTCTTTAAAGACTCAAAAGTTATATTCTTTTGATACTTCATACCTTTCACCTCGTTTTAAGCATTAATGCCTTTAATTTCAATCTCTGAAACTTCTTCCTTCTCTTCCTTTTTCGGTTTCTTTGGCTTCTTTAAGTTTCTCTTTTCAATCTCAAGCCATAACTGACTTGCGATAAATAATGAAGTTAAAACTCCCGTTACCATTCCAACAAGCATTGCCACATAAAAACTTAAAATCTCATGCGAGCCGAATATTATCAAACATCCAAGTGGAATTACTGCCGTAAGTGTAGTAACGATACTTCTATTTAAAACTCCTCTTAAACTCTCGTTAACTATATTTATTAAACCCCTTTCACTGTAAGCCTTTTTCTTATTATAAATTTCTCTTATTCTATCAAAGGTAATAATTACATCGTTAACTGAATAACCGATAATCGATAAAATAGCCGCGATAAATATATTTGAAACTTCAAACCTAAATATTCCGAAAAATGCGATTGTGATTAAAACATTAAATATTAAAGCAATAATACTACTAATTCCATAATCAAACTTAAACCTTAAAGAAATATATATAATTATTGCCACCATCGATATAATCAAAGATAAAACAGCATTCTTAATAAGATCGTTTCTGACCATATCTGAAATAACTTCGATATCTGTTTTCGCATCGTATTTATCATTTAAATAATCCTTAACTTCGCTAGTTTTATCAGTATCTACAGTCTCACTTATCTTTACAGAATAAGATCCATCACTTTGCTTCTCGAAAGAATACATATCATATCCAAGTTTGTCCATATCTTTGGCAATTTTCTTTTCCCCTAAATTTTCTTTCGTATCTATCGTAATTGCCGTGCCTCCTCTAAAATCGACACCTAAAGAAAGACCTTTATTAAAAATAAATACACAACCTAAAATAATGATGACAAATGCACATATTATAAATATCTTTCGGCTTTTAACAAAATCAATTTTCTTCCAAAAATACTTAGTCCTCTTTTCACCTTTTGAAAGATTTGGAATATCCTCTTTCTTAACTCCGATAAACATTTTAACTTTATCATCGAAATATCCCGTTTGTACAAACTTTCTAAGAAGCCATCTAACTAAGAAGACCATGATAAGTAAAGTTGAAATGATACTTATAATCAGTACAGTAGCAAAACCTTTAACACTACTCTGACCTAAAACAAATAAAATAGCAGCTGCAATTAAAGTTGTAATATTCGCATCCATAATTGTTCCGAAAGAAGCTTTATTTCCTTTTTCATAAGCCTCCTTTAAAGAAGCTCCCTCATAAAGTTCATCTTTAATTCTCGAAAAGTTAATGACATTTGAATCTACAGCCATTCCAATTCCAATAATCATCGCCGCAATTCCAGACAAAGTCATCGTTCCACCTAAAAGCCAGAAAATAAAGAAAGTTAGTGACGTATAAATAATAATTCCCACACTGGCAATTAAACCTGAAAATCTATATAAAGCTATAAGCAAAACTATAATAATTCCGATTCCGATAATTCCAGCTGTAACCGTTTTCACTAAAGCGTTAGTTCCAAATGAAGCACCCACACTATTACTAGAAACCTCAGTAAGTTTAGCTGGCATACTACCAGAGTTAATTAAATCAACTAAATCGTTCGCACTATCTTCGGTAAAATTACCTTGAATAATCACATCCCCACTAAAAGCTTGCGAAACAGTTGCAGCTGATAAACAGGCACCGCCATCACTTCCGCACGTCTCTTCTTCTCTTTCAAACGAATCTCTTCCTTCTTCATAATCGAGCCAAATTACAATTCGATTATCATTCATCTCACTGACCTTCTTTGTCGCTTTATAAAAAGAATCATTATCCTTGATACTCAAAGCTACCGCTGGTCGGCCACTTTGATCCATACTTACTCTCGCCCCGCCGCTTTTCAAAACAGAAGACGTCATAAGCAAATTATCGCTAGTATCTCTAAATGTTAAACTAGCCGTCTGTGATAAAACACTTCTTGCCTCATCCTCGTTTGTTACCCCAGCAAGCTGAACTCTAATTCTGTTGCCCTCAATACTAATTGAAGGTTCCGTAACTCCTAAAACATCTATTCTCCTAAGAAGTGTTTGCCTAGTCGAGCGAAGTAAATCTTCATCAACCTTCGTATCCTCTTCGATTGGCGTAACATCATATAAAAGTTCAAATCCTCCTTGTAGATCTAAACCCAACTTCAAATTCATTAAAACAGGTATCAAAACACCTATTGATATTATAAGCAAAAAAATTACTAAAAATAATTTTCCTTGAAGCATCTTCTTTTCCATAAAAATCACCTAGTCAAAATCTATCTTTCTCGCAGCTCTTTTTATTCTTTGTTTAAAATAATCATCTACAAGTTCATTATCACAATTTAAAATATCACTAACCATTTCATTCAAAGCTAAATTACTACTGCTTCGCCATTTTGTCTCTTTTAAATAATTCCAAATATCTTCTTGTTTTAAATAACCATAACTATTAAGCTTAAGTTCATTCAATTTACTATCTAAAGCTGGTTTTAACCTCTTATAAAGATCCTGTTCACTTTGAAATTCTAAATTCATCTTCATATCCTCCGATTTCATCCATAATTATTATATATTAAAATTACCCAATTTTAAAGTCTAATAATAAAAAAGAAATTTTTTCATACAATTTAATATGAAAAAAAACATCTTCTTAAAATCAGTCATTTTACTTATGATTGGTGGCCTTATAACCAAAATCATAAGCATGCTTATCAAAATAGTTTTAGCAAGACTTATCGGACCTGAAGGAATGGGAATCTACATGTTAGTCTCACCGACCTTCACTCTTTTAATTGCTCTTGCTCAGTTAGGTTTTCCTGTTGCCATCAGTAAACTAGTTGCCGAAGAAAAAGGTAACAACAAAAATCTCGTCTTTTCAGTAATTCCAATCTCTCTTCTCTTAAATATTATCATAATTATTATATTGTTCTTCTCGTCTAGTTACATAAGTACAAATTTATTAAACGAGCCAAGATCTTATTATGCTCTTATATGTATTGGTTTAGTTCTACCATTTATCAGTATCTCAAGCATTTTAAGAGGATATTTTTTTGGCAAGCAAAAAATGCTTCCTCACGTTTTATCCAACATTACTGAAGATGTAATAAGACTAATTGCCCTCATTATTGGAATTCCAATTTTCCTTTCAAAAGGTCTAGAATACGCTGTCGCCTTTGTTGTTTTAGTCAATATAATAAGTGAATTTACATCAATATTAATTCTTTTCTTCTTTGTTCCTAAAAATTTTAAACTAACTAAAGACGATTTAAAACCAAATAAAAACAGTATTAAAACTGTCTTCTCTATTGGCATTCCAACTACTGCGAGCAGAATAATCGGTTCAATCGGTGCCTTCCTAGAACCAATAATCTTAACCTATGTTCTAATAGGTATCGGTTATAAGAGTAATTACATCGTCACCGAATATGGAATTATTAGTGGTTATATTATGCCCTTAATTCTAATTCCTTCGTTTTTTACCTTGGCAATCTCCCAAGCTTTAATTCCTAACATCAGCAAAGCCCATAGCCATGGTCATTATAAATATGTTAAAGATAAAATTAAACTTGCTATATTTCTCTCTCTTTTAATTGGTATTCCGGTCACAATCTTATTTGAACTATTTCCCTCAGTTCCCATGAAACTAATCTATAACCTAGACGAAGGAACCGAATACTTAAAAGTTCTAGCCCCAATTGCCCTCATGCACTATATCCAAGCTCCCCTAACCGCTTCCCTTCAAGCTATGGGCAAAGCCAAAGAAGCTATGCGTGGAACCTTAATCGGAACAGTCGTTAGAACCATTTCTCTCTTCTGTTTTTCATACCTTCACATTGGTCTTTGGGGACTAATCATTGCCAGCAGCCTAAACATCTTATGTACAACTTTCCATCAATATAAATGCGTTAAAAAAGTCCTGATTTAATATCTATTATTATAGCCATAAAATAACTTACATCCAAATAAAGTCTTTTAATTAAATAAAATTTTATTTTCTTCTTCTCTTTTTATATTCCTTAACTTCCATTTCAACTTTTAAATCATTAAAATAATCTGGATCCTTTTGCCTTATAAGTACATTCAAAAGTTGAATATAATCATTACTTTTATTATTGAATATAAATTCCCGCTTTTGCATTAAATATTTTCCCATAGAAGCTCCATCACCAAACAAATCATTTGAAGAAGGAAGCCTTTCTTCATACAAAATAAATAAGATAAGTTCAAAAACATAATTTGAATCTTTTAAAGTTATATCTTTCTTCATCCTTTTAGATGGTTTTTTTATATTAAAAGTCTCCATCACTTCTGACACTTCTAAATCGCCACCAAAAGCCATTTTTCGTAAAACATTTTCTGTTCTTTTAAACCATTGTTTTATTTTAACTCCATCTGGAAAACTATCACTCGCACCCACAAATCTATCGTTAACCGTATAGTTATCGAAAATATAATCTATTCTATCCTTCAACTTTATCATCTGAGCTGTTCCATTAAGTAAAGCTAAAGCTTCATCATTCCCCTTTAAAGCTAAACTTTCGATTTTACTCTTATTCGTATAAAACCACAAACCAATTTTAACATTATCCTCTTCAAAAACATCCGAATTTTTAGTAATAGGAATAGGTATTCCCTTTTTTACATAATTTTTATAAATATAATCAATTCTATCATAAAATAACTTATCATTCATTAATAATCATCTCACTTTGCCAAAATATTATAACACAAAAATTAGATTAACATCAAAAAAACTGCAACAATTTCTTGTTACAGTAATCATTTTAAATTATGAAAGTTTTCTTTTGGCAACAAATGCTACCACGCCACTAACAGCTAAAGTACCAAGTACTAGCAAAATACTATCATTTGTCTTTGGGTTTTCAACTGTTTCAGTTGTTTGTGTTGGTTCATTTTCATCTTTTGGAGTCTCTGAAGTAGTTGTCTCTTCAACTAATACGAATTCTCCGTTTTCTTCTTTTATTTCAAAACCATCAGCTAAATAAGCACTAACATCATGAGAATAAGTACCACCACTTACAGTAATTTCATCTTCTCCGTCGTTATAGAATACTCCTTTATTAGCCTTAAAAGTTCCACCATTTACCTCTAAAGTTGCATTATTAGTTGAACCTTGGTTTGTAATTAAAGAATAAGCTCCTGTATTACCATCTTCAACAGTAAAATTACCATCTTTTATTTCCATTTTATTAGCATTATTTACTACTGAAAAATTATGAGCTTGAACGAAATTACCGCCATTGATAACAGCAGTTCCTTCATTTACTAAACCAAATACATTATCTTCTTCAGCAGTAATAGTCCCACCGCTTACAGTTAATGTACCACTGTTAAGTAAAGCCGCACTCTTTTCACCTTTAGAACTAATTGTTCCAGCTTCTACAGTCAATGTTCCTTCATTGTTAACTACTGGAGCACCTGAAGCATTTAATTTCTTAATTGCTCCATTTCCTTTACTATCAACAATTGTTAAAGTTCCTCCAGGTTGTACCCAAATTGTTGAACATCCATCAGCATAATTAGTAAGTGTAAAACCATTTAAATCTAAAACGACAGTTTCATCTCTTCTAATTTCTAAATCTTTTGTATCACCACCATTCAAAGTTAAATGCCAAACGCCATCTTCTTTTTTAGAAGTAACATTTCCACCAATATTGTCAACATTAATAGCATTAACCCCACTAAAAGGAACAACTAATGCCATAAACATAAACAAACCACAAAACATTTTGAAAGCCTTTTTCATATATATTCTCTCCTTTCGCTTTAGCAAATCTCCTTTGCTATTTTCATCATATCATACAAATTTCACAAAGTAAACAAATAAATTACAAAGTAAAATTTTTAATGTCAACCTTTAAATAATTATTATTACATGTTATAATATTCAAAGGTAAAAGGTGGGATGAAAAGTGTCAAGTAAAAAGAAAAGAAGCTTAGAAAAAAAGAACAGCCTAAATAAAACCACCAAACTAAAGAATATAGATAAAAATCCAAAATCATTAAAAATAATAAGCGATAACTCTAATATAAAAATAACCAGAACAAAATATCGTCAAAACAAAAAGAAAAGAAAAATAAAAAAAGCATTTTGGATAATTATCTTTATAATCTCTATAATCGTTATAATTATTTGTCTAATAATGATTTTCTTCTGGCACAAAGACAATGAAAAAGTTGCTCAAATAGAAGACGAAATAAAAAAAGTCGTCGAAGAAAAAGAAGATCCAAGTGCGGAAAACGTAAATCCCCCAGAAAATAAATCCGACGATTACTGGGACTTCATTAAAATGGATATGTTAAATGTTGATTTTGATACTCTAAAACAAAAAAATAGTGACACTGTAGCCTTTATTAAAGTAAATGGCACAAACGTCAATTACCCCGTTGTCCAAACAAATGACAATAAATATTATCTAACTCATGCTTTTGATAAAACCCAAAATTCCGCCGGCTGGGTTTTCGCCGATTACCGAGATGACATGACATCATTTGGTAAAAATACCATTATTTATGGTCATAGCCGTTCTAACCAAACTGTTTTTGGCAGCCTTAAAAAAGTTTTAAACAAAAGCTGGTATAGTAATAAAAATAACCATGTCATCAAACTATCAACTCCAGCCTCAAACACCTTATGGCAAATATTCTCAATCTATACAATTAACCCAGAAAGTTATTATATAACCACAGACTTTACAGATGAAAGTTATCAAGAATTCCTAACAACCATCAAAAACCGTAGTCAAATAGATTTTAGTGGAACTGTTAATACAAACGATAAAATATTAACCCTATCCACTTGTAAAGATACCAAAGGAACTCAAAGGTTAGTAATCCATGCCAAACTAATTAAACAAAGTTAGGCTTTTACACTTACATTAGGTATAATCATTCCTAAAACAAACAAACTTATAATTATTACCTTTTTCATATACTTCCCTACTTTCTCATTATAAGTAGTATAACACATATTTAAAATCGTATACGACTGCTTTTTCTCGCTTTACGTCAAGTCATATTCTATTTTTCGTATATTTAAAAAATAATCACATATTTTTAAATAGGTGATTGAATTGCAATATTTGAAAATTTTATCAAAAGGATTATTAACTACAATTATTATTTTCATAATATTATCTCTTATACTTACTCTTTTAAACTATTTCAATTTATTGAATCATACTGTTTTAACAATTTGTAAAATGGTAATTCCTCTTTTATCTATTGTCACAGGTAGCTTTATCTCTGGTAAAAAAACAATTAAAAATGGCTGGATAAGTGGACTTATAAATGGACTTATCATAACTTTATTTATTTTTATTCTAAGTCTTATTATCAAAGATTTTGAATTTAAAAACTTAATCTTCTTTATTATCGTCATTATTACTTCAACCTTTGGAAGTATACTTGGAATAAACGCTAAAAAAACTGCTTAAAGCAGTTTTTTAATCCTTATACAACTTTTGACGAACCTTTATCTTATTATCATAAATATTTTCTTTTTCTTCCCAGTTAAATAAAGAGTACTTATTTGTAAAAGTTTCATACACAAAATCAGCATCAGCATTTATCACTTTTTTTCTTCTGCTTCTCGCATTTGCTATTGAATTTATATTCTCAAAAACATAAGCTTTCATAAACATACCATCACTAAACTGAGAATTATCCCTCATCTGGCCAGTTCGTAATTTATCATAAACTTCCCTTATTCTATACATTATATGCATATTATCTAAAACAAAACTATTAAAAACTAGCTGAGCCTGATAATCGCCATCTTTTGCAAGATCTAATATATATCCTAAAGCTCGCTTAAAAAATGAATTATAACTTTCTCCGTCGTCAAAACAATTTACAACTGTACCTTTTTTATATAAGATATTATCATTTTCCACACTTTCATAAAGAATTTGAAACTTCGCCCAAAACTCATCGTTAGTCATCATCCATCACCTTCCTTTGGGCAAAATATTACATATATTTTTTCATTGACTTCATCATTTGATTTACTTGTTTTTGGCTTGGAGTCCTTCCCATGCCACTCATCATTGCTTTAATCATTTTTTCGTTAATCGGTGGATTTTCAGCAAGTTGCTTCTTCATTACCTTCCTTGCCACAAAGAAACCAATAATAACTCCAACAATTAAACCACCTATAATTTTAAGTAAATCAAGTAAAAATGCTCCCCAGTCCATATTCAATCCTCCTCTTTGTATAATTTTACTAGAAAACAAAAGCAATTACAACACTTTTTTTATTCTTTCATAAACTTTTTCAAAGCTAAAGTCCATATAATCTAAAACCGAAGAAGTATTTCCACTTGCTCCAAATTTATCGATTGTAATCAAATGCTCATCATCACTCACATATTTTCTTAAACCGTAAGAACTTCCCGCTTCAATAAAGAAAGTCTGAACCTTAGGTAAAATTTCACATTTATAATCATCGCTCTGCTCTTCAAAAAGTTCCATCGATGGCATACTAACAACTCTAATTCCCGCACCTAGTTTAGAAGCCACATCTATTGCTAAAGAAACTTCAGTACCTGTCGCAATTAAAATTGCCTTAAGCTCACCTTTCTCTTTTAATACAGTATAAGCTCCCCTGCTAACCAAATTAGCATCAGTCTCCTTTAAATTAGGCGTTGCCATTCTTGCTAAAACTAGCGCACTCGGCTTTTTTCTATCTAAAACATTCTCATAAGCTCCAATAACCTCATTTAAATCAGCTGGCCGATAAACTGTCATATTAGGTATACTCCTTAAAGCCGCAAGTTGTTCAACCGGCTGATGAGTTGGACCATCCATTCCAATATTAATAGAATCATGAGTAAATATATAAGTAACTGGCAAATCCATAAACGCACTAAGTCTCATGGCCGGTTTAACATAATCAGAAAAAGCAAAGAAAGTTGACCCAAAACTTCTAAAGCCACTTAAAGCAAGACCATTTAAAATCGCGCCCATCGCATGCTCTCTAACACCAAACCAAATATTGCGTCCAGAATAATTAAAGCAAGAAAAATCACCCATATTCTTTAAATAAGTTTTAGTCGAACTAGAAAGATCCGCACTACCACCAAACAAACTTGGAATTTGTGAAGCTAAATGATTTAAAACTATACCGCTACTGTCTCTTGTACTTTGAACATCCAAAGCCTCAAAGTCGCTTTTATCAATACTATAACTTATTCTTCCTCGTTTAAAATATTCTAAATCCTTATCACCATATTTTTCATAATTATCTAAAAAATCATTATATTTAACTATAGTTCTCGAACTAATCTTATCCTCAAAATATCTTTTCGCCTCCATATCTACTTCAAAAGGTGAAATAAAACCTAATTTCTCTTTCAACTGTTTATAATCATCTTCCGCCAAAGGACTTCCGTGAACCTTGTTAGTTCCTTCTAAATAAGAACCTTCACCAATAACTGTCTTAACTTTAATCAAAACAGGTTTATCGCTATCTTGAGCATCTCTTAAAGCCTTATCTATCTTCTTATAATCACTATCTATTTCTATAACATTCCATCCCAAAGCCTTAAATCTTAAAGGAACATCATCGTTAAACGTCTTACTTGTCTCACCATCTAAACAAATACTATTAGAATCATATAAAACAATTAAATTATTAAGTTTCAAAGTTCCCGCTAAAGAAGAAGCTTCATAACTAATTCCTTCCATAAGATCCCCATCGCCACATATTACATAAACCTTATAATTAAATATTTTGGGATACTTTGCTTCTAAATGCTTTTCTGCCATTGCCATTCCTACAGCCGAAGCAAACCCCTGTCCAAGTGGACCCGTACTCATTTCAACCCCTGGTGTAACCCCATATTCAGGGTGACCAGATGTAACACTACCTATTTGTCTAAATTTTTTCAAATCATCTAAACTCAAATAACCGGCCATATATAAAGTTGCATAAAGTAAAGCTGAACCATGACCAGCTGACAAGACAAATCTATCTCGATTCATCCATTTTTGATCATCCTTATTAATATTCAAATAATTTGCATAAATTGTATATATAAGTGGGGCCGCGGATAAAACAATCCCCGGATGTCCACTTCCGGCCTTTTCAATCATATCAATTCCTAAAGACTTTATGTTGTTAATAATTCTTTCATCCATTTTATCCCTCAATTCTAAAAAGTCATATCATCCATAACTTCCATAAAAATTATACCATATTTAATAAATAGAAAAAAGTCATTAAAATGACTGGATTTAAACAAATTTATGCTTGCACATTAATGGCTTCATTAGAATCACTTTGACTTTGAACCCCATTATTTCCGAGGGCGGATAAATAACTCACCCCCAAAATCATAATAATTAAAGCTATAATCGGTTTGCTTTTTAACATTTCCATTTTTATCCCTCCTCTTGTACTTAAATTATATTACGAATATATGTTCGTGTCAATACATTTTAAAAACATTTGTTCGCTTTTATAAAATCAAACAAATGTTTGACATCTATAACAATTCGTGTTAAAATGTGTACAGAATACTTTAAAGGAGGTCTATATGGAAAAATTAACAAGAAGACAAACCGATGTCTTAAACTATGTCAAAAGCTACATTGTATCACATGGTTACCCGCCGACAGTCAGAGAAATCGGGAAAGCTCTAAACATTTCATCACCAGCAACTATTCATGCTCACTTAGCTAACCTTGAAGCTAAAGGATTCATTAAAAAAGACGGTTCTAAAAATAGAGCCATCGAATTATTAGTAAAAAACGAATTCGACAAGGAAAATGATCTCGTCTCTGAAGTACCCTTGCTCGGTAAAACTGCCGCTGGATCACCTATTGAAGCTATAGAAGTTCCCGATGAATACTTCCCACTTCCAACTTATTTACTTCCAAAAGGAAAAGAAGTATTCACCCTTGAAGTCGATGGAACATCTATGATTAACGCCGGTATCTATGATGGTGATATCGTAATTATCGAAAGACAAAACACCGCTCGCAACGGTGAAATAGTTGTAGCTATGACAGGTGAAAATACCGTAACTTTAAAAACATTTTATAAAGAAAACGGTCACATTCGCTTACAACCAGAAAACGACACCATGAGCCCAATCATTCTGGACAATGTAACAATCTTAGGTAAAGCTATTGGATTATATCGAAAACTATAAAAAGCGCATCAATTTTGCGCTTTTTCATATGTTCGAATGTACCTTTTTTCTGCCTAAACGTAATTAAAAAAATAAATCATCATAATATTTCCCGCGTTTAAGCACAAATATCATGCACTCGGATAAATAATACTCTTAAACCTTACCAAATCACTTTGCCTTATATCCAAAATTCTCTCAATTGAAGGACTAGTATTAACAACTATAATAGAAGACTTAACCTCTTTAATAAACTTAGAAGCTGCCGCATTATCATCAGTAAAAATAGCTGTACTAAATCCATTTCCATTATAATTAATTTGACCTATAGCCTCATCTAAATCACTAACCCAAATTACATTATCAAAATCATTTTTTATCCCGTCTTTAACATATAAATTAAGATTCAAATTAAGACTAACTATTTTTCTAATAAAATCCATATGTTTATCACTCTCAATATAAATATCAAAATAATTATAACCACTAACCAGTGTCTCACTCTTTGACCTTTCCAAAACTTTTCTTTGAATAAAGTGACTCCCAACACAAATAACCAAATCGACGTTTGCAAAATCAGCAAACTCCAAATCCAAATTTGTCCACTGAATCAAATTAGCACCATATCCATATTTTTCTAAAACGCTTCTAACTATCCTAAAAACAAATCCATTAGTTCCAATCATATAACCATTATCTTCAAAAATAACTGTATTATAAGCCAAAAGATTTCGTAAAATAAGTTCAAAATTAGTATAAACATCGCCATCAGTAATTGCCAAAACAACTCCCTTGTCAAAAATCTGTTTACCATAACTAATTTCTTTATCCTTAATATCTAAAGTTACTGTTCCGTAAACAATTTTTTCATTGCGAATTGCCTCTCTTATCCGTTTAAAGACATCTAAAGACACCTTAAAACCGTTTTTTCTTTGGACATCAATTAAATTTGCCCTAATAAAATCACTCGTATCTAAACTTTGAATAATCTCGTCAAAAATAATATTAATCTCATCAATCTTAAAATTGTCCTTTTTAACCAAAAGAGCATCGTTAATTTTATCTTCCATATCCACGCCCCCATTTCTCATCCAAACCATCTTGAGTAATTGCCCCCTCAATTATCTCTATTCTTCGTGAAGAAGCTATTTCTTTTAAATTATTTTTAAATTGCCATAGTACACTCTTTTTATAATCATCATCTAAAATATTATCGTTTATAAACACTTTCCAAACTCTAACCTTATCAGTATCCTCTTCATAAACGATTATTAAATTCGGACTCAAAGTAACTTTAACCAAATTTAAATTCATTCCGTCTTCTTCCAATCTTTTTAAAACCAAAATATCAGAATCTAAGTCTAAAACCCTCTTCAAAATATCTAAAGTGTCCTTTAATTTATAACTTTTTGCCTCATCATAATAAATATCTAAAGCTTCCTTATCAGAGTAAATCCGATCATCCCTTTTAAGCACCACATATTGAATTTCTGAATCCATCACATATAAATCTTTATTAAGTGGAACTGGTGGCACAAAAGAAGCCGGTCTTACTAATATATCTTCATCCCTATTTAATTTATTTTGAATCACACTTGCAATATCATTATAACCAAGACCTATTGTAATCTTTCCAAGCCTCAAGCCATTAAAATCATCTCTTGTAATTTTACCCTCTTCTAAAAGACTCTTATAAACCTTCTCATCCTTGATAAACATCTCTCTCGCACATTTCATATAAGCATCAAAAACATCATTCGTAAATTTAGTCCTCTCACTCGTCGAGTCAAATCTTTTAAAAGCTCTTTTCGGAATCTCAATATTGTCAAAACATAAAACATCTCTATTTCGCCATACCCAACTTTGAGCCACTAAATTACCACTTTCATCATAAAGGACAAATAATCTGCCATCCTTTGAAACTGCACTGTGTTCCATACAAGTTTCTGCCGCATCGTGAAGCTTTTGACAACAGTCACTCATCACACCAATAGTCAAAGAAAGCGGATTATCGAGTCTAATAATCTCGTAACGATAACCTTTCATATTCCCGGTAACTCTAGGAATTGTACTAAACACTCTTTTTCTTCCCTCGTTGTAAATGTTCTGCAAAGCCATAAAATCCTCGTCATTATAACCCGCTATCTTGGAAAGTTCCGCCAGCTCCTCATTTCCTCTCATCACACATCCGTATTTATTTTCTCGAACATAATTAACTGCCAAATTCAAATCGAGCTTTCGATTACTATTGACAGTCTTAATCTCCGCAAATCTTCTTTGAATTTCTGAAATATAAATCATTGAATCCTGATTATTAAAAATATCATCTAAATTTTTCAAGAAAAACCCGTAAAAACTTTTATCATAAATAAAATCAAAATTATTTGCTAACGAAACAATATCGTTAAAACTCAAAACATCACGATTTTTTAAATTTTCAAGTTTTTTTCTTAAAACCATCATTGTCTTTGGATATTTCTGAACATCTAAAGTCAAAGTAAATCGTCCATTATTTTCTCTAAAAACATCGCTAAAACCTTTAAACCCCTTTAATCCTTCGCTCGCACTAATCTCTTTTAACTTTGAATCAAAAAGTTTATCACTGCTTAATTTTTCATACTCCATTTTATTTATATACCTTGGAACACGTTTCAAAATATTTGTAAGTTTAGTAAATCCATCTGCGTCGCCATCAAACACCCCGAAGGCATAAGCAAACTTCATAAATGCAATTTTATCAGAATCACTTGATAGTGGAAAATATTTTAAACACCTATTCCACATTCTCTGAGAGGTCAAAAATTTACTAGCCTCCTTCAAAGGGAAAGCCGATACTACATAAAATGGTGGAATAAATTTCTGCCCAGTTTTATCGAACCATCCCTTCAAAAGATCTATTTTATCAGTGTCAATTACTCGCTTAATTTCTTTTGGTTTTTTTCTAATCAAGTCTAAAGCCTTACCACCAAATAAATCAAAATATCTCTTCCACCGGCCATTTAAATCGTCCATCCCATCAAGATTTTTAATCTTACTTTGAATTTTGTTTTTTTCTAAAAGCTCTCCGCGCTTATTTATATCCATATCCTCACAAATTAAACATACATCTCTCATTGAAAGATTTTCTAAAATAAAATCATCATCTAAAACTCTTAACTTCTGTGAATCACTCACTAAATTCAAAATAAAAATCAAATCATCAGTTTTAATATTTCGAATTAAATCATTATTCAAAATAACCTTACCAAGCTCATCATCAGAAAAGCCCATCGTAAATGATCTTAAATCAATATCTTTATACTTTTTAATCATCTCATCTTTATTTAAAAAATCAAATCTCTCATCCACCCCAAAATCAGAGACCAAACATGAAATTTGATAACCATCTAACTTTTCAAATATTCTCGAATCACTTAATAACTTGTGCCTCAAAGCCTGCGGTCCATCTTTCGCTAGTTCAAATATTGTTGAACCTTGTAATCTATCTAAAAATAAATTGATTACTCGAATCTTATCCTCAAAACTAAAATCTAAACTTAAAAGTTCTATATTATAACTATTCAACTTCCAAGCTATCTTATCATTAAAAACAAACTTTTTCTTCAAAGACACATCAAAATCAGAAATTAAGCTAGTAATCTCACTACCTCCAAGTTTATTTAAAACATCTCGGTTACTTATAACTTTAATCCTTTTACTTGCTGGTAACTCTTCACATATATAACATATATTTTGACCACTAAGTTTATCAAAGAACTTCTTATCGTTAATTATCGAAAACTTTTCGTCGGAAGAAAAATCATATATCAATCTTGTTATTCCATCACCATCTAATTTTTGAAAAAATTTTTCATCATAAATAATTTCATACCTTTTATCATGAGGTAAATTATAAGCCAAAGTTGCAATACTCTTCCCATCTAATTTTTCTGTGACCAAAACATCTTTGCCTATTTCCATTATACTAAAAACATTCAAATTTGCCGTAAAATCTGGATTGCTCAACAATATGGTGCGTTCCTCTAAAGTTAAATCTCGAGCTAAATAAGACAAATACTGACTAGAAATTCCATCCGCAATAAATTTATAATTTAAAAGTTCAAATTTTTCCACTTTGCTAAAATTATATTTCAAATATTCTGCCGTCTTTTCACCATCTAAATTTATCTTTTGAACAAACTTACTATTTCTCAAAAGATTCATTCTCTCATTCTCATCAAATAAATCTAGTACTTGCTTAGGATCTTCGATTTTTGAAAGCTTTTCTAAAAAATAACTATTCGAAAACAAATCTAAAAGCTGTTTGTTTGAAAAAAGTGGGATAATTTCAAATAAACTGATTTGAGAAACTTTTCTTAAAAAATAAGGATTATGTAAAATAATAAAATAATCATCTTCTGAAAGGCCATTTAATAAATCATAAACTTCATTTTCCGAAAGCTTTTCCAAAAAAATCTTATTATTTATAACACTTCTTTTCTCTGTGTCAGAAAGTCCATCAAAAAGACTATAAATCTCATCTATAGTCTTACTTTTTAAAAAATTATAGTCTTTCAATCTCTCCGCATTCATTATATATCACCCACAAATCATTTTACATAATAAGTACTTGAATATAAAAATTCACCATTTTCAAAAACCGCCGCCACGATACTACCTTTATTATTTAACTTAGTAACCCTCTCAGCCGCAAGCCACGTACTACCTCCATCTAAACTATACTTATATTCATAATTACCTTCAGGATAAACTATCGTTAAGTCATCATTATAATCAAACTCGATTGAAGGTACTACCTTTATAAGCCTATTTCTCTTTCTTACATTTCCAGCCTCATCTTCCGCTTCACACCTAATAACGTATTCCCCTGGCAAAGCCGATAAAGTACTACTGCACATCAAATCGGCTGCTCCTGAATTATCAGAAACTGAAGTGCCTTCATAAATATCATAATTATAAACATCTAAACTATTAATTTCTTTAGCTCCCTCAAATTTGATATCTGGGCGTTTATTGTCACTGACAATGACAACCCTTGAATTCATAACTATCTTACCATTTATTAAAGTCTCATACTTTATCGTATAAGTTCCATTTTTACTCGTATCAATATCATAAACTTGCTTATCGCCTTCAAAATAAGTAACCACTACTGAATCACTTACATCCTGATTGCCCTCATATGCATGATAACCAGCTTCTTCATAATCTTCATTTAAATCGACATAAGTTACAAAATCTCCATCTAAATCAATTCTATCCGCCGAATAAGTAAGATTCATATAAACCTTTTTGTCCTCATCCTCTTTCGTCAAAAAGAAAAACACTAAAACAATCACCAAAAATAAAATAAAAATAAATAATAGCCCAATCTTTCCTGCTTTTGTCAGCCCTTTCATTTTATCACGCACCCAGCTTTATTTGTAATCGTCTTCGAAATAACTACAGTTTTACTGTTTTTACTCTTAGTCACACATGTATTTATCTCATCGCTCCATAAAGCTAATGCAACCTTTCCTGAAGCTTCAACTTCAACATATCCTGCATCTGGAAGCTTTCCCTTAACATCTAAAACATTTCTATCCACGCTCTTTGAAAAATCTAAAGAAAAAGTTGTTTTTTTCCCTTCTTGTTGAAGCTTGGCTTGATAACTAGTTGCCGCCTGAACTATGGAATAACCTGTATCCTGTAACGACTGTTTTTTAGAGTTATTTATTGCCGTTAAAACAACAGGCGTCGTAATCAAAGCAATAACACCAAGTAAAACAATAACAGCCAAAAGCTCAATCAAAGTAAAACCTTTCTTACTCATGTAAGTCCACCTCGTATTCGAAATTATTATCGCGAGTTTTAGTCGCACATACCTCAGCCACACTCGAATAATTATCTCCCGTACTTGGATTTTTAATATCTAAAGGCAAATAACCATTATTTTGTAAATCACTTATTTTAAGACATTTTTTATCACCTATATTTTTCGGCATTTCCCGCACGTTCTCCGCATAATAATCCTTAAGACCTTTAATAAGTTGTTGCTCCTGAGTTTCTGATAAATTACTTTTACCTTGATTTAGTGACTTATCGATAACCGGAACTGTAATCATCGCAATAATTCCTAAAATTGCAATTACTCCAAGTAATTCTGCTAGTGTAAATCCTCTTTTCATATTCTCACCTACTATTACCATTTTATCATTTTTTCCCTCTAAAAAAAAGTCAAATTACTCTTTGACTTCAAAATCTTCAAGTTCGCCATTTTCATTGACAATCTTATTTACCTTTTCCTCAATATTTTTGAGCTCATCATCACATTCTTTAACAAGTTTCATCGCCTCTGTATATTTATTGATTGAATCATCTAAAGAAACATCCCCATTTTCTAAAGTTGAAACAATTTCTTCAAGTTCCTTTACCTTATCTTCAAATTTCTTCTTTTCCATTTACTTTTCCTCCTCTACTTTCCGAACCACAGTTCTTATCATTCCATCACTAAGCTTAATATCTAAATTGCTATTCTCCTTTATTCCTTTAACACTTTTTAAAACCTGACCATTCATATAAGTTATACTATACCCACGGGATAAAACATTAAGTGGATTAAGCAGATTTAACTTATCAATTATATTTTTAAGTTCGATCTTTTTATCTTTATAAATATTTTGCGGATTACTTAAAATATAACTTCTTTTTAACTGCTCAATCTTATCTCTTTTACTTTGAACACTTCTTAAAATAAGCTCGTTTAGCTTTTCTTTTAATAAATCCAAGTTTTGTTTCTTATTTTCAAACATGATCATTGGACTTTTGATTACAAACGAATTTTTAATTGAATCTAAATATAATTTCTGATAATTTATTTTTTTATAAATTGCCTCGTTAAGTCTAATCCCAAGCTGACTAATATGGCTCTTTAAATCAACCATATTAGGAACTGCTAATTCCGCAGCCGCTGTTGGCGTCGGTGCTCGTAAATCAGCCACAAAATCCGCAATCGTAAAGTCAATTTCGTGACCAACCGCACTAATAACAGGAATATCACAATTGTAAATTGCCCTTGCGACTATTTCCTCGTTAAACGGCCATAAATCCTCAATCGAGCCACCGCCACGGCCAACAATCAAAACATCCAAATCATAATCTTTAGCTCTTTCGATATTCCGCACGATATCATCCTTTGCATTATCACCTTGAACTAAAGTTGGAAATAAAATCGTCTCACAAATTGGAAATCTTCTTTTAATAGTCGTTATAATATCGCGAATTGCCGCTCCTGTACTTGCCGTTATAATTCCAACTCTCCTTGGAATCTTAGGAATTAACTTTTTATGCGTCTCATCAAATAAACCTTCTGCTTGTAATTTCTTCTTTAACTTCTCAAAAGCCACATATAAATTACCTACACCATCTTCAATCATCTCATCGACATATATTTGATAATTACCGGTTGGCTCGTAAATACTAATTCTTCCAGCCATTAAAACCTTTGACCCATCAGCCGGTGTAAAATTAAGCTTGCTCGCATTACCTCTAAACATAATTGCGTTAATTTTACTACCCTCATCTTTTACCGAAAAGTAAAGATGTCCCGTCGTATGTGCCTTAAAATTGGAAATCTCCCCTTTTAAAAAAACATGTCTTAAATTAGGATCAGTGTCGAACTGCGCTTTTAAATACCTAGTAAGGGCCGATACGCTTAAATACTTATCGTCCATTAGTCTTCACCTTTATCATGATAAACTTTGTCTAAAACACCATTTATCATCTTGCGCACACTATCGTCACTGTATTTTTTAGAAAGTTCAACAGCCTCATTTATCGCCACAATCGGTGGTGTTTTAGTATAAAGCAGTTCAAAAATTCCGATTCTTAAAATTGCAATATCAGTATTTCCAAGTCTATCAATTGTCCAACCATCTAAATACTTATTGGCAACCTCATCTAGTTCATTTTTATAAGTTGTAACCCCATAAACTATTTCCTTGACAAATTCATTGTCGACATCCATAACTTCATGAATCAAATCATCCAAATTATAAGTAATTTTATTCTTATCGTAGACTACTGTTTGATATAAAATAGTCATACATTTTTCTCTAAGTTCACTTCTGTTTGTCACTTCTACCACCTCTACCAATTATATCATCATTTAACCAAAAAACAAAAGCCAAAATACAAATTTCCAATAACTTTCCGTCTGAACTATCCGTACAAAAAGTATATCACAAACATTTGTTCATGTAAACGGTTTTCGCACTAAAAAAGATTATTTCTCCAAATAATCTTCTCCAGCTCCTTTAGCAAGCCTAAATGAGTAAAATAAACTTACATAAATATAAAGCAAAATAAAGAATAACCATCCAGCAAAAGGAACGATTATACTCAAAAGCCAAGGATAAGGCAAACTGTATAACTTATAACCATAAAGTCCTAGTTTCTGACACACACTAGTTGCTATTTGAATATAGAAAATCAAAAACATAATTATAAAAGGAATCATAAATATAACTCCAAGAATCCAATAATATTTGTTAAAATACCAAGATTCCTTTTTGTAAACTTTAAGCTTATAACCAATATAAAAAGTAAATAATCCGAAAGTGATAAGATTCAGCAATAAAACTAGAAGCCAATTCTTCTTCTCTAAAATTCGCATTATTTACCCCCTAACGACATGTACCCTCTCCAGGATTTTTTCCTTCGACATATTCTTTATCAACTAATTTACAAGAAGACTTTGTCATCGCATCCTGCAAATATCCACCGAACAATTTAACCACACTAACCACAATCACGCTTATAACTGCGATTATAAGTAAATATTCCACTAGTGCTTGCCCTTTTTTATTCAGCTTCATAAGTGTCCTCCCAACTTCTATCTATTAAAACCATTATAATTTTTTTTAGACAAAAAATCAATAGTTTAAAACAAGAAAAAATTGGGACTATCATTATTATCTTAAATATGTTATATTAAACACGGGGATTACTTATGTATACAAATAATAAAAAAATCAAAGAGGCTAAAACATTTTTTCAAAAATTAAAAGGCCTGATGTTCAAAAAAAATTTTGACTACATCTTAAAATTTAAAACTAACGGTATCCATACCTTCTTTATGAAGACAAAAATCGACGTCGTTCTAACCGATAAAAACGGAAAAATATTATATATTTACAAATCCTTAAAACCAAACAGAATAATTTTACCTAAAAAACACGTCGCCTACACTTATGAAATGCCGGAAGGATTTATTCAAAATTTAGAAAACAAAAAAAATATTAGCGAACTTTAAAAGTTCGGTTCAATGTCAAGTAGTGTTGGTCAAACCAAAAACTAGTGATAATTGGACAAGTAATAGAGGGTCAGTAACGA
>CALVIC010000007.1 GCA_944329365.1 uncultured Bacilli bacterium | reverse complement strand
GGCCACTTCGTTCGACTTGCATGTCTTAGGCATGCCGCCAGCGTTCATCCTGAGCCAGGATCAAACTCTCAATAAAATTTATTGTTCAAAATTTAAATTCCTGACTAATTAAAATGAATTGACATTTTGCTCAGTTTTCAAAGATCATTCTGTCGCTCAAAGCGACAAGATTAATATATCAGATTTAAATGTCAAAGTCAATAATTTTTTTAGTTTTTTTCAACTTTTTTCGACATTTAAATGTTTTGTGAAGCACTCCTCACGCAACATAAACTAATATATCATTTACTTCTCATTAAGTCAAGAGTTTTTTTACAAAAATTTCATTTTTTTAATTTCAACTTTTAACAAGTCTTTTCTCTCGCTCAATGCACGAATAATATACCAGAATTAAAAAGTGGTGTCAAGCATATTTTGGGTTTTTTTTCACTTTTTTCATTCCCTCTATAATATATGCGCAAACTTTAAATTAATTACCACTATTTTTAAGTTTTTCATACTTTTTTCCATAAAGCAAATTACGCTTTAAATCAAACATTGTATCACCCCTTTGATAACTTGTAATAAGTTCAGACAAAGCATTATTTACGACGATATCTAAATCTTTAGAATAACGCATCTTTTTTTTGTGATACTTATACTCTTGTTTATCTAATATCTTAAAACTTCCATTAGGAAAAATTCGCAAATCCAAATCATAATCAATATATTTAATCGTATTATCCTCAATTATAAATGGTGTTGCAATATTACAATAGTATGTTACCCCTTCCTTCTTAAGCTGAACTATTATGTTATACCACTCGTTCTTAAAAAAATACATTACTGCCGGTTCTTTTGTTCTCCAAGTGTTACCCTGAGCCTCCGTTACTAGCGTTCGCTCGTTGCCAAATACAATATAATCTTTTTTAATATCCAAAACTACAGCTTCATCCCATTCACGGTGAATCTTTCCATCGTGTTTATAACACTGTATCTGTAGCCTATCTCCTATTCTTAATCCCTGCATAATTCTAGGCCTCCTCCAATAATTATACCACAAAATAAAATATATAATAAAACCATCACTAAAAAGTGATGATTATTCCTCTAAAATTTCTAAAGCTTTTTGCAATTGATTATCATTATCCGATGTAGGATTCTTAATATATTCATCACTCAAAGTAATGTTGATATCTGGTTCTATTCCCACTTTATTAATACTCTTTCCTTTTGAAGTAAGCCAAGTCGTCGTCGTTAATTTATACTGTTGTCCATCTGGAAGTGTTTGTAACTCCTGAACAGTTCCCTTTCCATACGTTTTTGCCCCGACAACTGTCGCTCCATATTGCTCCTGCAAAGCTGAAGTCACTATTTCTGAAGCCGATGCACTATTTTCGTCTACCAATAAAACAATTTTTAATTTTTTTGTTTCCTTCCCATTTGAATAATACGTTTGTGTCCGAGTTTTACTTTTTATCTTATATATAGGATGAGATGAATCTAAAAATAACGATAATATATCTCTAGCCGCTGTCAAATGACCACCCGAATTACCTCGAAGATCGATAATCAATCCCCTTACATCTTTACTCTCGAAATCATTTAATTGCTTCTTAAACTGCTTTGCTGTATTATTCGCAAAAATAGAAATATCCATATAACCTATATTATTATCAAGTATTGAAGAATTAACCGACTTAAGTTCAACCATCGTCTTTTTTAATTTAACTGTCTTCTCTTCATCGTCATGTTTATAAGTCAATTCTGTCTCGCCTCTACTCATCATATCCGAAACAGTATTCACCTCTTTACCATGAACATCCTCGCCTTGAACCTTCAAAATAATATCTCCAGTTTTAATTCCCGCCTTATACGCTGGTGTATCCTCGAAAACTGAACCTACGACAATGTCACCATCATCATTACTATATATTTCAATACCAATTCCTTCATAACTACCTTCTAAGTAAACATTGAAATTACTATCTTCAGAACCCATCCAAGCTGAACCGGCATCCAAAGAATTCATCATTCCAGCAAGCGCCGCATCCAAGAGTTCTGATTTATTTATCTCACCATAATAATTATCCACAATATAATTATAATTATCCAAAAATTCTTGAACCTCATTATCAACTTTTTCAGTTCCCTTAACTACAAAATTATAAGTTACAAGCCCACTTAAAATAACGCTGACAATTGCCGTTAAAATAAGTAAAACAATAACCTCACTTGTCATAAAAATTGGCTTTACCTTACTCTTAGTAACTTCTATATCTCCTAAAGAATTGGATAACCTTTGTAACTTTTTTTCCGTTTCTCTAACACTTTTCTTCATATCTATCACCTAGCGTCTCATATACAGTATAACATAATTTTCCAAACAAAAATAGAAAAGCCATTAAAACTTTTCTATTTTTACATCTTATTCTAATTCTTTCAATTTATCGTTTATTTCATCGTAACTATCATATGTCTCAGTAATCTTATGATCTTCAATTTTAACCAAAGTAGTTCCTGTAACTCTAAACTTAGTCATATCAGATTCATAATTACTCTCTGAACTTAAATAACTGCTGTTAAACGAATCAGATAAATCTGCCACAAAAATCTTTGGCGCATCTGGATTAGCCGCGATAGTTTGTTTTAAAGTATCATACTCGGAAATTCTTGAATCATCTTGATCCTCGATTAAAACATAAAAATTACCATTTATCTTAAGCATAGAGCCAACCATTATATTATCGTATTGAATACCTTGAGATTCACTACTTTGTTCATCCTTTGCTTCCTTTACCTTATTAGTTACAACTACCGTAACCCCGTAAAAAACTACCATTATAACAGTAACTATTAAAATAATTTTAATTAATCTTCCAAACTCTTCTCCATCACT
This sequence comes from uncultured Bacilli bacterium, assembly GCA_944329365.1. Lineage (GTDB taxonomy): Bacteria > Bacillota_I > Bacilli_A > RF39 > UBA660 > Coprosoma. The sequence goes on along the minus strand of CALVIC010000007.1, from coordinate 47,941 downwards.
AGTCTTCGCGTAATTTAATTTTCTTCTCGCATCTTTAATTGCCTTTTTCTTGTTATCTTCCTTAGTTATATCAGAAAACATCTTTTCTTCCTTTACATTTTCTGAAAAACTCTTTTCTTTGATCTTTTTTTCTTCTGACTTCTTTTTAGCTCCGCCTTTTTTAACTGCAATCTTTTTTGTTTCTATTTTATTGTTTTCAGTCTTCCTTTTATTCGCATCCTCAGTTTTATTCTTTGTAACTTTCTTCTTGTTATCTTCCATCTAAATCACCTGTGCATAATTATAACATAATTATCAGCTTTTTCAAAGTTTTTATAAGTATAAACTTTATTTTTAAGTTCAAAATAAAATTAAAAAGTATATGTTTTTTCATATACTTTTACTTACTAGTTGGAATAACTGCTACCGAACTTGCTACATTTAAAAGTTCATCATCGCTCATATTATCCGCAACCACGTAATATTCAACACCATTACTTATCCATGAAACCATATTATCTGAAAGTGCGGCAACTCCTGTTCCCATCATACATGGTTCACCCATAACTGAAACAATCGAATCTTCATCACTCACGCTAACCGTTTGTTCAACCAGCATAAATGGGTTATCTCCTTCGAAAGTCATTATCACACGTTCGCCATTATCTAAACTTACAGTCTCTTTATCGGCAAGTTTAGTATTTTCAGGAATATACATTGGATAAATGTCGCCATCGATTTCACTTACCGTCCGCGTCTCATCGATATTCTCTGAAACCTTCATATTATTATCTAAGGTAAATACTTTATCATCTAATTTTGCCTTTAAATTGACATCTTTAAAAGTCATCTTAATTAATACATCGCCCTCGTTGTTCATTACTTCAACCTTACTAGGATTCAAATCCTTATCAAAATATATTTTTTGCTTAACTAAATCGCTATTATTAGGATAATTTACCGTTGTTGTAAAAACATAATCCGAATTAGTTTCCTTGAACTCTTTGTTTTTATCGTTTTGAATATCGGATAAAAGTGTCTGTAGTAAATAAACTTGGGAATTATTATATGGCCAATCACTTTGAAATTTAAAACTCTTGTTTAATGCTGGTGTCAAAACGTAAACACCATCGGCATTTTTCAAAATGATTTGTTCATGGTCGTTTGTTTGATTCTTAAGTGAAACTCTAAACTTATCTGTCTTTGCATACGAAACATCGACGTCGTACTTATAAACATCATCGTTATTGACAATCTCCATCTCGCCAGTCAGCTTATAACTTTCCACATTCTCAATTTTCTTTTCCAAATCTTTTTGAGCATCTCCACTAGTATATTTACCACATCCACTAAGTAATATACATAAACATAAAACAAAACAAATTTTTTTCATTTTCTCACCATCTTCCAATCTCTAATTTATTATATTTATTAAAAAAACAAAATATGAATGAATATTATTTATTTTTTCTGCCAAACTAACAGTAGAAAAGGATAGGTGAAAATATGGAAACATTACAAAAAATTTGTTTAGTCTTAACCATTATTGGCGCGATCAATTGGGGTCTAATTGGCATTTTAGACTTAAACGTTGTAAGTTTACTCTTTGGTGAAAAAACCGTTGTCTCTAACATTATTTATACCCTCGTTGGTATCGCTGGTATTATTAATATTGGTATTCTATTTAACCATATCGAAAGTCATTAAAAAATCTTCAAAACGAAGATTTTTATTTTTCTATAACTTTAGAATAACTATAAACTGCAAATATATTTGAAACAGATAAAGCAATCAAAATGCCACCTATAACCATAATACTTATCTTAACTGCTCCAAAAGGATTCATTATTAAAACTAAACCACAAGCTAAAATGATAAATGCAACTATCATCATTTGCCACCAATCTTTATATTCACTTTTACGCAAATCAAAAGCAACTGACAACTTGCTTACCGAATCGACAAGTAAAAAAATTCCGACAACTAAAGGAATAAATGAAGCTAAAAGTTTTGGATTTAAAACAATATAAACACCAAAAGCTCCGAACAGAATTCCAAAAACTAAAGTAAAACTAGTAAATGTTGTCTTCATATCTTCCTTCACATACATGACAACTGCCGAAACACCTAAAAAAATAAACATAAGCCCAACTAAATAACAAATAAAATCGCTAACTTGAGCAGGGAAAATAAGCATAATAATACCCAAAAGTAAATATAAAACCGACATTGCAGTTAAAGTATTCCTCATTTTTTTTAACATAATACACCGCCTCTAAAATAATAATATCTTTTTTTATCTTTAAAGTCAATAAAAAAGATAGCCCTTAAACTATCTTTCGACAACTCTAATTTTAACCTTTTTAGTCATTGAAACGTACTGAACTCTCACATCAGTTCCTTCAACCTTTACCGGAACTTCATATTCACCAGGTTTATATCCCTTAAGGTTAATATAAGCTGTAATATCATCACTAGTAAGTTGACTGATAACCGAGTCGACACCCTGAACATTGACTGTAACCATTATATCGTTCTCGGATAAGCCTTGAACACTATATCTACTATCCAAATTACGAACATCGATATTAACATTTTCAATATCTCTATCAGAAGAATTACCAAGCGTTACGTTAGCCGTAATATTGTTAACCGACATCGATCTAACCCCTCTAGGTTTATCTAGATTAATCTTATATTCTCTATCTTCAGTCAAGCCATCGACATCGATTTTAGCTGGAACATACTCCAGATTATCCAAAACATCTTGTGGTCCATAAACTGTTACATTAGACTCACTGGTCGTAATTGAACTAATAGCTTTTCCGAATCCAACCTCGCCATCTGGAACTACTCTAATCGGTACTTCTTTACTTGGTGAAGAAATTTCAACATCGACATCGATTTTTGATGGAACAATTTCTACATTCATCGTTTTTCCATTCTCGTCGTATGCCTTTAACGGAACATCCTTAAGCGTAACTGTTCCTGCTTCGTCTGTATCAATATTAGCCAAATTAACTAAAGCTTTAACCGTTGCAACTTTATCCAAATTATTAATTGCCTTATCATCAGAAGCTCCTTTGATAACTACACTATTGACCTCTGGATTGACATTATCAACTACAAGTTTTGAGTCTAAATCATCTTGATTAAGCAAATCGACACTTAAAGTTTTAGTTTCAGAAACCTTTGGATAAATATTAACCGTTGCAACTGCCGGGTTAACACTATAACTAATTGAACTCATAGGTTGTGTATACTCGATATTTACCCTATGTGTCCCCGGTCTCAAGCCAGTCAAATCAACAGTTACTTTAGAAGCCGTAGATTGCTTAGCAATAAACAAATCAGACCTACTTCCCATTAAAGTGATATCTACACTACTAGGTAAACCTTCAACTACATAAGCCTCTTCATTATAAATAGCTTCAACACTCTGGCCCTTTAAAACTTCAGCTGATTTATTACTGAAAACTACAATCTGCTGATCGATAATAATAAATATTCCAACTGCTAAAACTAAAGATACAAATAATAATGTATTGGATTTAGAAAGCCAAGTTTCGATTGACTTATTAGAAATTCCAAGTTTTTTTCCAATTCTAACGACACATCTCGTAATTGGCATAAATATCTTTTTATCGAAAAACGTTAAAATTCGTCTAAAAATGCCTTTTTTCTTATTCATTTCCCATCTTCTCCTTAGCTTCATTTAAAATCTTGTGTGAAGGAGCAAGTGCCTCTAACAAACGAATTCTAACTTCATCAAGTGATAAATTATACATAAGCTCTCCACCAATAGCAATTGAAATTCTACCAGTCTCTTCTGAAACAACTAAAGATATACAATCAGTTTGTTCAGAAATCCCTAAAGCCGCTCTGTGTCTTGTTCCAAGTCTCTTACTGATAGTTAAACTATCACTAGTTGGAAACACAGCTCCAGCACATATAATCTTATCACCTCTAATAATTACCCCACCATCGTGAAGTGGATTATTAGTATAAAAAATTGAAGAAAGAAGAGGTCCTGAAACATCCGCATATATCTTTTGTGCTTTATTGCTGTATTCAGCTAAACTATTATCTCTTTCGATAACAATTAATGCCCCTATTCTCATTCGACACATATAATCAACCGCACTTGTAATTTCATGAATAGTCTTTTCAAGCTCATTTATCGATAAAGTCTTATGCTTACCAAGCAACTGCGTCCTTCCTAAATTCTCCAGTGCATCCCTGATCTCTGGCTGGAAAATTACAATTAAAGCCAGCGGTGCCCATTCGATAACATAATCGATTAAATATCCAATTGTCACTAAATCAAGCATATCTGATAATATCTTTGTAAAAACAATAATAAGTATTCCCTTAAACAACATTATCATTTTTACATTTTTTCTAAGACTTCGCAAAATATAGTATAACAAACACCACACTAAAGCGACGTCTAATACTTTTCTTAATATTTCAACTATCGTTTCTACTGTCATTTTAGCCTCCTAATATAACATTTAAATTATATCATATTTACAAATTATATTAAACCTTCTGACAAACAATTGACAACAAAAAAGATGAAATTCATCTTTTTTCACCTTACATATTCCAAATATCTGTACCATTTTCTGGGTTACTTGGCGTTTGATTAACTTCCTCATTATGGTTATTCTCAGAAGCACTTGTCTGTAAATTATCGTCAAGTGTTTCGATCTTTACTTCCTGAAGAGCATCTGGAACTTCATTAAAAATATCTTCTGAAGATTGATGAACATACTCCGTTTTTTCGTTATTTAAATTGTTATCAGTTACCGGACTTACATTTAACGTCTCGGCCTCTGGTGTATTTACTGGATTAACATTTAATGTTTCTGGTGTACTTGATACAGAAACTGATTTTAAAGGCGCAAATGCATCTGGAGTTTGAACACTTGAAACCGTACTATCAGAGTCAGTATTATCATCCCCAATAGTTGTTTTATCTTTTTTCTTAAATATTGATCCTTCTGCTAAAAAACCTATAATTGCCATCAAAAATACGATGACAGCCAAAATCACCCAAAACACCCAATTTGTTAAAAACCCCATAATTATTCCTCCTATCATATTACTATAATATTAACATCTTTTCCGCTTTATTTCAAGCTACCTTTCTAAATAATCGGCTCCTTTAAAAGGCTCTTCTCTAAGTAAATTCGGATAATTTTGTTGTCTAAGTGCTTCATATACCATAATAGCTACACAATTAGATAAATTTAAAGCTCTTACCTTATCCGTCATTGGGATTCTCATACAAGTATCCAAATGATCTTTTAATATTTCCTTTGGAATACCTGTGCTTTCTTTACCAAAAATCAAATAAATATTTTCATCTTTGTTACTATAATCAAACGAAGAATGTGGACGTCTTCCATACCTCGTCAAGAAATAAAATTTTCCTTTGTTTTTTGCTAAAAATTCGTCAAAATTTTCATAAACCATATAATCGCAATCATCGATATAATTTGCCCCACTTCTTCTGACAATCTTTTCATCTAAACTAAAACCTAAAGGCTTTATTAGATGAAGTCTAGTTCCAGTCGCCACACAAGTACGCATAATATTACCTGTATTTTGTGGAATCTCTGGTTCAAATAAAACAACATTAAGCATTGTTCGTAAGCTCCATTCTCTTCATAATAGTTTCAAGTTCATCTTGTGTATAATTTTCTAAATTGTTAAACACTTGCGTAATCTTTCCTTCCTCAAAGACATATAAAGTTGCTTGTGAACTTGAACTAATTCTACCGGCAATTTTATCATTCGTCGCAAAATTATTCTTTAAATTATCTGTAAAACTGTTACTATCAATTTCATCAGTATTCAAATATAAAATGTTATCTTGAGCATTTACCTTTGTAATTGCCTTCTTAAAATCGTTCTCGAAATCTTTTATTTCTATGTTATTTCCAGAAGAAGCGTATATTGCAAATTTTCCACTCTCCAAAGAGTAATTACTTATCTCATCTTCTCTAATCTCCCTCGAAACATCTTTAATTACCGAATTTTCTGCATAATATTCGTTAGTCGTTACATACCAGTCCCTCACATAAAATACTAAAACAACTGTTATAACTATGACAACTGCTAAAATCAGATAGTTCTTCGTCTCAATCTTTCTCTCCATCGAATCCCTCCTTACTATCATTTTAACATAAAACTCATCATAAAATAAAGTTACATTAAATAATATGCAAAAAAATCAAAAATTATAAATCTTCATCCGTATCGATATCTTCTATTTTTACATCTGGAAGAACAATTCCCCGGTCCTCACAAATACGCCTAAATTTTTCTCTAAAAGCCGCGCACTCTTTTACCCTACTATCTGGATAAATTCTCTTACTATCACGAATAGCTGTATAAACATCGATTATATCAACCTCTTGCCTATTTTCAAATAAGGCATTTGAAAAAGCCCCAGATAAAACCGATAAAGAAACATCCGGATACATTGCCGAAAGCCCATATACCCTCTTATATTCAGAAGTGGCATCGACAATTGATTCCACAAGTAGTGTTGCGATATAATGATTTCTTATCATTTTTATTCCTGTACTATGTTCGATTTTCGGAATTGTTCCCATCAAAATTTGAATCGTCGCATCCCTTGAAGGTTCTAGAACCTCTATTCTATCAAAACGTCTTAAAAAAGCTCTATCCCGAACAATATAAGTCTCATACTCTATTGTCGTTGTCGCTCCAATTGCCTTAATATCCCCGCGGTCCAAAGCTGGCTTCAAAATATTTGCCAAATCCATTGGCCCATCTTTACTGCCACCAATTAAAGTATGAACCTCATCTATAAACAAAATAGTCTTAGGCGCTTTTTTTAGTTCAGCCACTAATAAATTAGTTACAGATTCCTTTTTACCATTAACCGTCATCGATCCAAGCATCGAAGATGAATTTATCTTCTCGATATGATAGCCTTTTAATGCATTAGGAACATCTCCTCTTTGAATCTTATAAGCAATTCCCTCAACAATAGCTGTTTTACCAATACCAGCCTTACCAATTAATAAAGCAGACTTGTCTGGCGTCAAAAGAACAAGCATAGTCTTTTTTATTTCATCCTCTCTAGCTATCGCCGGATTAGTCACATATTCCTTAGCAGTTAAATCCTCACAATAATTTGTAATAATCGGAAATTCATTAGGATCAAGTGGTAATACAGTAACACTTTGACTCTCTTCACTCTCTAAAACCTGATTATTAGGACTTACTCTTTGGTTAGGGGTAATTGTCCTTCTAGTTATCGTCACATTGGGATTATTTGATTCTATTTCCAAAGAATTATCAAAAAACACTTTATTTTCATTATCCATAACAGTTCTCCTTAATCTATATATCCATTATCTTTATAAGCTTCTTCCGTTTGACTAAACTTTTTATTTCCAACAATTCTATTATAAGTATCCTTCTCCTCACCATTTTTAACAAAAATTGTCGTTGGTGTGCCAGTTATTGGAAACTCATTCATTAAATCAGACTCTTCCTCATCAGTAAGTTTATCCAAGTCAATATATTTAACATCGACATTATACTCCTTGATAAACTTCTCAAGCGTCGGTCTATAACTATTACATGCACTGCAAGTCGCACTTGCAATAACTAAAGGAAAACTCTCCTTATTCTCAATCATGCTTTGTAACTCACTATAACTTATTTCGTCATAACTAGTTCTTCCACAGCCACTCAAAAATAACATACTTATTCCAATTAAAAATACAAATATTTTTTTCATACTACCACCTTATAACATTATATAACAAATGAATTTAAAAAAAAAGGAAATTATGGCAATCGCATAAAAAAATTAGGTAGTTTAACAAAAGTGAAAAAATAAGTTATAATTAACTAAAATAGCGGGAGTTGCTTATTTGATAAATTTAAAGTATTAGAAGATCCAAGGGATATAAGAGGAAAGAAACATGAACTTATAAACATAATAATAATGACTATTTATGCAATTTTATGTGGTCAAACAGATTATACAAATATTGCTTATTTTATGAAGATAAAAGAAGACTATTTCACAAAATTATTAGGATTAGAAAATGGAACGCCATCGCATGATTGTTTGTCATATTTGTTTGCTAGAATAGATCCACAAAAATTTATGGAAGTGTTTATAGATTGGGTAAAAGAAATAGTTAAGATTAAAAGCGGTGGGAATATAAGTATAGATGGTAAAGCTATTAAAAGCGCAACTGATAAAATAAATGGAGGTAATATTCCTTATATTGTCTCAACTTTTCTATGTGATATTGGTTTATCTATAGGACAAGTAAAAGTTGATGATAAATCCAACGAAATTACAGCTATACCAGATTTATTGGATTTGTTAGATATAGAAGGATGTATAGTAACTATAGACGCAATAGGCACACAAGAAAAAATAGCTAATAAAATAGTTAATGATAAAAAGGCCCATTATGTTTTAAAAGTTAAAGATAATCAAAAGCAATTAAACAGGGACGTAAAAAGACAATTTAATAAATTCAACAATTTATATGGAAATGATGAAATATTATACAAAAAGACAGTCGAAAAAGACCATGGACGCGGCGAAATAAGAGAATATTTTTTGACATATAAAACTAACGAAATAAAAGATAAAATTAAGTGGGAAACGATTAATGCTATAGCCTATGTTAAAGTACAAACAATGATTAATGACGAAGCAAAAATTACAGAACATTATTATATAATTGATTATAAAATAGATATTGAAACATTAGAGAAAGCCATCAGATATCATTGGAGTATTGAATGCTCTCTTCACTGGAGATTAGATGTAATTATGGATGAAGATCATTCAAGAAATAGAGAGAAAAATTCTATACATAATCTAGCCACTCTTCGGAAAATAGTATTTAATTTAGCCAGTTTAGATAATAGTTTTGGAAAGGTTCCACTCAAAAGAAAACTTACTCAATATGTTCTTGATTTTAAGAATATAGAAAGACTTATATTTGAAGTTATTCCTCAAGCTACATATTAAAAACAATCGCTAAATATTTTTATGCGATTGCCATACCATTTTGTGAGTCAACACCTAACATATTTTTAATTCATATTTATTTAAAATAATATTAGGTGATTACTATGGGCAAATACAAAATGGATGAAAACATTTATGACGCCATTAGAAAAAACATTAGAAAATACCGAAAAGAAAAACACATCACATCGGCCAAACTTGCTGAAATGGTCGACTTATCACACGACTTTATAAGACAAATACAAAGTGACAAAGTAAGATATAACTTTTCTGTGGAAACTTTATACAAAATTTCTATTGCCCCAAATGTTAGCTTGGATGACCTAGTAAAAAAAGAAAAATCAGATTTAACCAAATCTCATTAATTTTATTATTTACTTTAATTAGAAAAATATGTAAAAAAGCTTAAAGATTAAAATTTTAAACTTTTTTATTCAAGAAAAATATTACCTATAAAATGATTTTGTATAAAAGTGTAATAAGACAAATAAAAACGAATTAAATAAGTAACATTATTAAAAAATATACACATTTATTTACACATCACTGTCAATTAAATTGTAAAGTATAAAAAAACCTTTAATTACAAAGAAAAAGACGATTTAACGCCTATCTTCGAAAAACTATAAGCTGATCATTTGTCAAATAAATTATCTTATTTTGTCTAGCCAAATCAGATGCATTTGTCCCAAACCTATCTACTACTGTATCCAAAGTATCATCATTCCTAGTCACATAAAATGAAACCCCATTTTTGGGCACCATAATCTCATCACCCGGATAAATTATATCGGTATTATTTAAACCATTAAGTCTAAGAAGTGATGACGGATCAGTATTATATCTTCTTGCAAGTTCATATATTGTATCTCCTTTTTTAATTACATACATATCGAAATATTCATTACCACTATTATTTGGAACAATTATATATTGACCAGGAACTAAAACCGCACTTACCATTAATCCATTTAAAGAAGCAAGCTCAGCCGCCGAAACATTAAGCTTACTAGCTACTGAAGCTAAAGTATCGCCACTTTGAACCTGATATACCTTATACATAAAATCACCTCTAGTACTAATATATGTAACTATCCAAAAAAAGCCATAAAAAAAAGGAAAATTATTTTTCCTTAACTGGTTTAAATCCATCAATAATAAGGCCAAGACCAATAAGTAAAGTAATCACATTCACAATCACATTTACTCCTGGAATCATCTTAAGTATCATTACAATTAATAAGCCAAGTAAACCAATAACTAAAATATTAATATCACGTTTTCCAAACTTTTGCCATATCTTATAACCTAAAAGATAAGAAGCGAAAATCGTTGATAAATAAATTGCAATAACATAAAGTGCGATAAGTATAAAGGCCAGTGGAATACCAAATGAAAAACTAATACATAACATAATAATCATTGGAACCAAAATAAGTGAAAGCAGTCCCTTAGTTACAACCTCAATTCCTTTGTCAAAATCAAACTTGCTGTATTTATCTTGAATCTTACTAAATACACTAGGACAAACCAAAGTTAATACGGCAAACACTACAAGCAAACCAACTAAACTAAAAACATTTGAAACAATAACATCACTAATCGTTGTCGTTGAAGTATTTATCGCCTCCGTCTTAGTAACCTCACCAACTGAAGCCTTATCACTTATACTTACCTTTGCATCCTCAGGATAAGAAATACTACCAAGCTTCGCCTCATCAGAAACCTTAACTGAAGAAACAACAAGCTTAACATGACCAGTAACACTTCCGTTAATTTCGACATTATTTCCATAAACCGTTAAATTACGATCGATATTACCATTAATCTTAACATCATTACCAGCGATAATCACATCTCGCTTAATATCGCCCTTCTTTTGAATATTAACTGTATTTCCGGCAATAAACGCATCATTATTAATCGTTCCATTAATATTAACCGTCATTCCAGCAAATACGCCATACTCAGCTATCCCTGAAAAATCAGTTTCGCTAGAAGCTCCAAAAGCAATTCCATCGATATCTGACTTTAAATTAACCTTCTCGCCAGCTAAAGCACTTGAACCTTTAACATCGGCATTTAAATTAACTTCATCATCCGCATCACTATAAAAATGATCAATTGTCCTCTCCTCTTTAGCCATAACTGGTGATACCATCATTATACTCATCACCACAACTAAGCAAAATCTCAAAAATCTTTTCATCAAATCACCTTTTCCTTTTTAATATTCTAACATATTTTCCCTAATACGTCATCTCTATATAACTATCAGGAACATTAAACAAACTCTTTTTAAAACTATCCTTACAATCACTATACTTCAAAACTACCGTCTTTAAAGGAGTTACCTCTTTAATATAAACTAAATCATCTCCCTTAAAATAATAAGTCGATGTATAAGTATCATAAGTATACCTTTCATACCTTAGTTTTTGATCCAAAATCTTCTCTTTACCTGTCTCATAACCCTTAGTCTTTAAATCATCCATATCACTTGGCAAAATACCCAAACTAAAATCTTCGAAAGCCACAATATCTTCTTTAAAATAAGTTTTCATCCTACTGTCCAAGGTATATCTAATTCCATCCTTTTGAATAACAATCATATTACTACTACCATTAATTTCATAATAATATTTATCATCATCTCGCGCCATAATTATTTTCGTACTATCATTTTTAGCTGTATTGCGATCTAAAAATTCAAAATAATACTTAGATTCATCATACTTATCCTTAAAAAATAAATAAGTAAGTGAATCCCCATTCGCCTTATCTATCTGTACAGGCTCACTATCACAGCCAGTAATCAAAAATAATCCCAAAACTAATAAAACTAATATTCTTTTCATTACTTACTTCTCACCCTCAAATATTCCGCAAACCCAAGTAAAATTTTCTTTTTACTTGTATCTATAAAATTAATATTCAAAATTCTCTCAAAACTTGCCTTAAAAAGTTCTTCCATTTTATCTTCCGCGAACCTTTTCGCCAAAGACTTATCAAAAATATCTCTAACTCGCTCTATCTCAGACTCACTTAAATTACCCTTTCCATATAAACTAAGTAATTCATCCTTATACTCCGTATTTACCGCATATGCATATAAAATAGTCTGTTTAAATTCTGAAATATCCGAAGAAACTGACTTTCCAATCGCCTTTTCATCACCATAAATTCCAAGTAAATCATCCTTGATTTGAAAAGCAATTCCTAAATTCATAAGGGCATCTTCTAAAACTGCCACCTTATCCTCATCAAGACCACTTAAAATTGCCCCCAAACAAAATGGTCCAACGACTGAATACCATGCCGTTTTAAGCTTATAAATTTCCATTACATGATCTTCTAAATTATCACTATCACCATAAAACTCTGTGAAAAAAGGCAAAATAACATCTATCATTTCCCCATGACAAGTCTTAATAACAACATTCGTATAATAATCCAAAATCTTAACAAGTTCCTCACCCTTATAATTTTGAACAATTATTTTATTAGCCAAATAAAAACCTAAATCACCTAAACACAAAGCCATTGATGAAGCCATTTGTTTCTGTTTAAACTTAAAACTATCCTTATTTTTTTTAGGTTCACTATAAATACTTTGATATCTAACTGGAATTGTTGGAATCCCTCTTCTCACATCCGCCATATCGATAATATCATCGTGAATTAAAATCGAAGTCTGAAAAATCTCAAAAGCCATCCCTAAAGGAATATATTTATCATCGTCCTTAAAACTTTGATAACCCAAAGCTATAAGTGCCCCTCTTAAAAATTTACCACCACTATTAGAAGTTCTAAACAAATCTAAAGCTTCACAAATAAACCTATTATCACTATCTAAAACCAAAAAGTCATTATATTCATTCATCCTTTTTTCATAAGAACCCTTAACCTTTAAATAATAATTTAAAAAGTCATACATTACCTTTATCTTTTCAAAATTCTTTGAAAACGCTTTACTATAAAAGCCTATTTTCTTCCCACTTAAATTATTTTTGTTTTCATTAAACCATTTTAAAAATTCTGAACTATTTTTTAATACAATAACCCTTGAATCATCATAATTATCCGGACTTATTACCAAATCATTTTCCTTTAAAAGAGTCTTTACTTCTTCCATCTAAAAACCTCCTACTAAGATTATATCACACCTTAAAAATATATCAAAAAAGGTGATAAAATCACCTTTTCAAAACTAACTTTTTATCTGTGTCAATTTTACTATCTACAGTCTCATCTATTTTCTTCCCAACTTCTTCAAAAGCATTATCAAAAGCTTGAATTCCTGCCCCGCACTCTTCGCAGTACTCACTGATTATTTCATTAATCAAAAATGTTCTATCTAAACTAAAATCTTCATAATCGCTAAGTAATGAATTAATTTTAGAAATTTCTAAAATATATTCATCACTATCATTAGCATTTTTAATCAAATTAAAATACCTTTTAAATAAAACTCCCTCAGTTGAAAACGCCTCATCAATTTCCTGATTAATATCCATACTTGTAAAAATATTTTCTAAAATAATTTTCTTGTTCACTAAAGCATTTATCATATCGTCATTAAGCATTATAAGACTATCTAATAATTCTGAGTTCATCAAATTCGCCTCCCGTGAAACATATATTACCACTTAAAAAAATAAAAGTAAATATGTTTTATTGTCTACGATATGTTTCTTTATTAAAAATGGAATGTAAAACTAAATGCAACCCCAAAAATAATCAAAGTTGCATTTAAATAGGAAAAATTATGATGTTGCAATTACATGGGAAAAGTATATAATAACATTCACTGATGGTGCTTACACGAAAGGAATATGAATTATGTCTAAGCATCTATCATTGGATGAAAGATTAGATATTGAAAAATATTTAAGTCAAAATAAGTCGTTTAAAGAAATCGGAAAATTAATAGATAAAAACTGTACTACTATATCTAGAGAAATAAGAAGCCATTATACTGTTAAAAACACAGGTGGCATTGGCAGAAGATTTAATAACTGTGTTTACAGAGCTACATGTCCCAATAGAGGTAGAGCTTGTACTCTAAATAACTGTACTGAATTTAAAGAAGAAAAATGTCCTCTACTAAACAAGCCGCCTTATGTTTGTAATGGTTGTTCAAAAAAGTCACGCTGTACTTTAACCAAACACATATATGACGCAATCTTTTCCTATAAAGAATATTCTGATACTCTTTCCGAAACACGTGAGGGTTTGTTAATATACAAAGATGAAATTGACTATTTAAATAACCTTCTTGTTCCATTAATTAAAAATCAAGGACAATCAATTCATCAAGCAGTAATTAATAATAAAAACAAAATTATGTGTAGTGAAAAAACAATATATAAACTTATTGACTTAGGTCTATTAAAAATTAAAAACATTGGTTTACCAAGGAAAGTAAGATATAGAAAAAGAAGAAAGAATGTTAAAGTATACAAGGTAAACAAGCATTGTTTAGAAAGCAGAACGTATGAAGATTATCTTAATTATATTAAAGAACATCCAGATACACCAGTAGTTCAAATGGACAGTGTAGAAGGGAGAAAAGGTGGCAAAGTTTTACTTACTATACATTTCGTGAATTGTTCTTTAATGCTTGCCTTTTTAAGAGAACACAACGATGCCCAATCAGTTATAGACATATTTAATGAATTAGAAAAAATATTAGGCATAGAGAAATTTAAAGAAATGTTTGTCATTATATTAACTGATAATGGTAGTGAATTTTCTAATCCTAAAGAAATTGAATTTAATATGGAAACAAGAGAGCAAAGAACTAAGATATTTTATTGTCATTCATCAAGTCCAAATGAAAAAGGATCTTGTGAAGTTAATCATGAACTAATAAGAAGAATATTACCAAAAGGCACATCTTTTGATAATCTGACACAAGAAGATATCAACATGGTAATGTCACACGTTAATTCATATAAAAGAAAAAAACTGAATGACAAATCACCATATTTTGTCTTCAGCTCTATCTATGGTAAAGATACCTTAGATAAGTTAGAGATTAAAGAAATTAATCCTAACGACGTTAATTTATCTGAAAAACTGTTAAAAAGATAAATTAACAAACACAAGTATTATAAGCACCATCAGTAAAATTAAATACAAAATTACAGGATTGCATTTTGAAATTCAAAAAAAATTTTACAAAAGCAGCCTTCTTTTGTATGCCTAAATTTACTAACAATGTTTATGAGCATATATTATCACAAAAAATGATTAATGTCTAATTTATATAGAAAAATCAAGGGCAAACGACAGTAAGTTTATCTTGACCCTTGATTTTTTTAGTAATTTAAAATAAAGTTGCCAACAAAGTTCACCTTTGTTGGTTATAGATTTTGGTAAATTTTTACCTATTCAGTTGCATTTAGCTTTTCAAAGTTGCATTTACCTTTTCATTTAAGCAATCAATTCGCCAAAAAATTAACACCCATTAAATTTAATTACTCTGATAAAAAAGTATACACTACTTATGCATGCTATAATTTAATTATCATTTTAATTTTTCAGTTAATAATTATCAATTAATTATATAAAATATTATCTCTTCTTACACCGGGGGTCTTTCTAATAAAAAAGAAATTCTCCTTTTAGCAGATGACTTATGTAAATTAATGTGACGATGAGTCTTTCTTATCAAAGCTATAAACACCTCTTTATCATCAACCTCATCAAGTCTGCATCCTCTTCTTTTAGCAATGGCATATCTAATTTTTTGAGATTCTTGATGTCTATCATTAGAATCTCCTAGAATAGTACCACTACTAGTCATACTAACATGCATCCCTCCTTCATAAAAATTTATTCCTTTATAAATGTTTTTGACATGTTTCTTTATATCTTTGGTCCAAGGCAGCATTTCATTACTACTAAGTCGTAAATCAGCCTCTTTAAAATCCTGACAATTACAGTTTTTTAAATCTTCTAAAACATTATATCTGCGGCCCTCAAGATATATACTATCAATTGCAGCTATAACGTCGTTTCTTCTCCTTCCCCAGTAAACCTGTTCTAAATAATACTTTACCGCATCATCAGCAAGCCAAGATATATCCTCATCATTTAAAACAAATTTTTTAAACACTTTTTTATGATTTTCTTTACCCTTAAACCATTTTTTATTACCTGCATCTTGTTTCCTATTATCCCAAGCATAATCAGATATATATTTATATTTTAACAAACATGACTTTACATACCTATATATATTTTCACATTGTTCTAAATCTTGCCTTTCAAGTCCAGCATGAAACTCGGTTTTATCAGTAAGTCTATCAAAAAACATAATAAAATCTCCTCTCCTTATATTTCAACAATAATTGCTGAATAGACAGATTATACAACATATTCTTAATTTTATCAAATTTAAAATAAC
The DNA here is from genome assembly GCA_944329365.1 of uncultured Bacilli bacterium. Classification (GTDB taxonomy): domain Bacteria; phylum Bacillota_I; class Bacilli_A; order RF39; family UBA660; genus Coprosoma. Next base: position 31,502 of record CALVIC010000007.1, on the reverse strand, counting down.
AAATTTAAAATAACAGAAAATAGAATCTAAGTCCAAATACAACCTTCTTTATAAAGCAATTATATTCTTTTATAAAACAAAACTATTTATATATTTTTATTTAAGCGCAATGTATTTTTTTGTTATTTCATACATTCTTAATTTCAATAAATAATATTTCACAGATCTATATGTATATTCACCATACTCTAAAATCAACTATAGATAACCGCTTAATTCATTCTCTCTGCACAACATTTTAATCAGTACAGATTAATACAAAAAGCTATAATTTGTTTTTCCTTAATTCATTCAATTACTTTGTCAATGTTTTTTGAACAGGTTTGCCAACTTTACAATATGAATCAGAGATTTTATTATCATCAGAAACACACAAATTAGCTTCAACATCTTCTGTATTCACATAAACAACTGTAAAACCACATTTAGTAGCTATAATATCATATATTTCATATCCTTCATACTGAGGAATGCCTGCTGTTAAATTTGAATTAAAACAATAATAATATGCAACCATATGTTGACCAGACTCAAAGGTCTCAGTTTCTTTAGTTACTATATCATTTTTAGATTCCACAACATTAGATGATTCATATATCTTATTTGTTTCTACCTTTTTTTCTGTAGCACAGCCTGTTAACGGTAAAATAGCAAACGTTGGAACTAAAGCCAAAGCAACAGCTTTACTTTTTATTTTATCTAATCCCATAATACTCTCCTTTCGTGAAAATTAATACATCACAAAACTATAAAAATTACAACAATAATAAAGAAATAAAAATTTAAGAACATATTTTCTAAATTTAATTTAATAGCTTTTTCAATTCACAATTTACTATTACATTTAAGTATATTTTAAACCTTATAAATCTTCTCATACTGTTGAAAATCATACTACTTAATCATCTTTTGTTTACTACTCTTCTTATAAAAATCATCAGGAAACTTTTCTCTTATAAAATCAAAATCACCACTATTTAAATTATCATATAATGTATCTAGCAAATACCCAGTATTCTCTATACCTGCTTCTTTAAAATACTCGAAAACTAACTTGTTCAAGTCAACACCAATAAACCCTGGAAATCTCACCTTTACATTATCTTTCTCATCAATTTTAAGCATTGAAACAACATTCATAAAATCGTGAATTCTCTTTAATTCATCATTACTTTGATAATCAAAATTACCACTTAACAAATCATTAAAATTCTTTCCTAGCTTTTTTAAAATATTATATGACTCTTCATAACAATATCTCACTGCATAACCCATTGGAATAATACCATACAAAAGAATATTGCACGCACTTACCATTTCGTAAACTATTAACTTCTTCTTTAAAGATTTCTTTAAATCGATATCATGAAGTTCTGTAACCATATTTAATACTCTACTATAAAATTCTTTTAATTTTTCATAATCTAAATCTTTTATTATTTCTTTCACGTAATTTACCATATCTTTAAAATAAGGAAGACTTTTAAATTTCATTATATTAAAATACCAGTTAAATTTGTAATTTCTATTTATCACCACTGGAAATCCTTGAGCCTTGCGGACCATCAAATCTATATCTTTTAAAGTCTCTTTATCAACATGCTGCAAGCCAATATGTAAAATTATACCATCAGGCGTTGACTCTACTAGCATCATATAACCGTTATACACAAAACTTTTAATACGGTCAAAGCAAAATAATTCAGCATATTCCAAACCTTCTTTTGAACTCAAAACGACCTCATTATTATTTAAAAATATTCTTTTTTTATCCACATCAATTATAATATCATCGCCTGTTTTAAAAAGTTCTGTTGCGTCTTTAACCCCTGCAATACAAGGAATACCAAGCTCTCTTGCCACTATACTCGCATGTGATAAAACAGAACCCTCTTCCGTAATAACTGCCCGGGCTCGTCTTAAAGCTGGCTCGTAAGTATATCCGGATATCTCAGTAACTAAAATGCCGCCATCAGGAAATTTTTCAATCATTTCCCTCTCTTTATTGTCACTATCATTCTTTATTACATATACCTTACCTTCCGCATAACCGCCACTAGTAACTATTCCAATTTCCATATTTTCTTGAATTAAAAGCTTAGAAGTAATCGGGCGTGCTTGAAGCAAATAAGCCTTTAAATCTTTAGAAATACAAAACTCAATATCTAAACCCACAGATAAGTCTAATTTTCTAAGTTCCTTATTTAAAGGTTCAAATATAGATGTATCAATGTCAGAATTTCTAGCAGAACTAAAATCTAATTCATTACCACTCTTTTTAACAATAAGTTGATTACCATTAACCAAACCACCAACTAATTTATCTCCCAAACCTTTAGTATAATCTATAAAAGCAACCTCACTACCATCTAAATCAAAAGCCTTTGTAAACAAAACACCAGAAATTAAAGGTTCAACCATATTCTGCACAATTACGTTCATATAACCATTATATTCCGAATCATATTGCTTACCGTTTTTATTACTTTCGTTTATTAAGTTTATCTTATCTATAACCTCATTAAAATCATTTTCTATATTAAGATAACTCTCAAACACTCCAGCAAACGACTTATCACTACTATCTTCTCCATAAGCCGAAGACCTAATAGCTAAAAAATCTCCTAAACTAGGAAGTTTTTCCCTAAGCAAAGCATAATCTAAATTCATACTTTTTTCTATCACAAAACCATCAGGAACATTTACGCCTAACTTAATAAGTTTCGCAAGTCCAGCTGCCTTACCACCACTGTTAATTCCAGCATCCTTTAAATCTTTAATAATCATAAATTTCATCTCCAAAATAATTAAGTTGCAGGTATATTACCACTTTTCTAAAATATTTACAAATTAACTTTTAAAAAAACAAAAACATGATATAATTATAAAGGCCAAGGAGGTAGTACGATGGAAATAATTGATTTTATTTTGCACATTAATGAATATATTGGAACATTTATAAACGAATATGGAAACTTCATTTATGTAATTTTATTTTTAATTATATTTTGTGAAACAGGATTAGTTTTCTTACCATTTCTCCCAGGAGACTCTCTAATATTTGCCGCTGGTGCCTTTGCCGCCATTGGTGAGTTAAACATCTTTTTACTGTGGATTTTAATTGTTATAGCTGCCATATTAGGTGACACCGTTAACTATGAAATTGGAAAACACTTTGGTAAAAAAATCTTAAACAATAAAAAAATCACTATAATCAAAAAAGAAAATCTCCAAAAAGCCGAAGACCTAGTTGCCAAATATGGTGGTGCGGCTGTATTTATTGCCAGATTTATGCCAATCATTAGAACCATTGTTCCGTTTGTCGTAGGAATAGGTCAGCTTCACTATCCAAAATTTATCAAATTTAATGCCTTAGGAGGAATTATCTGGGTAACTCTATTCATTATAATCGGCTATTTATTTGGAAATATCCCAGCTGTTAAAGATCATTTTACCCTTATAATACTAGCTATTATCTTCCTATCCCTTCTTCCAATTATCATTGCCTTTATAAAAAACAAATTAAAAAAGTAATTTTATGTTATAAAAACAAAGCGAATATTAACTATCCGCTTTTTTTAATTTTAAAACTCTATTCTTATTAATACTAAACTCTCCTACATACTTAATTATCTCATCAGTAACTTGAGATGCCACTATATGACCTTCCTGATTTTCAATACCCAAATCACCATATAACTTGCTATACACATCTTTAATTATTTTATCACGCTCAGCCCTATACATCGACCTTTTCACAGTAAGTTCCTTCTTTAAATCGGCAACCCTATTTACATCATCGAGAATCATTTTTATATCATCATCCAAAGCTGTATCCCCATAAAATCTTACAAAATCATAATATAAATTTATAAATCTCATATATAACATATTAAGTTTATTATCATCTATCTCGGCATTCTCATCTGCAGGATTAAATAAATTCTCCAGCAAAACACGTTTAACTGAAGCAATAGACTCCTCAAGTTCACTAATCTCACTCTTAAGATACTCAATATCACTCTTTAATGAAATAAGTTTTATACACTCATCTTGATACCTTTCAAAAATAATCCTTCTCATAAATTATGCCTTCTTCTTTCTGCAAACATTATAAAATACAAACAATAAAATACATAATAAAATCATAACGCCACCACTTATAAGAATAGGTCTAAACATATAATCCGTAATTGAACCAGTAATAAATGAAATATCAGAAGAGCTTGGAACCATCGTTATTAAATCCGGTAACACAAAAGCTAAACCTAAAGTAATTAATCCACCGACTAACAAAGAAGTTCCCAAATTAGCCAACCATCTCATATTCTTCCTACCTAAAATGATAAGTAATATTGTAAGGATAATTGAAATCACCACCAAAATTACTTTTACCTGATTACTAAAAAACGTTTGAACAAAATCTACCTCAGACTCATAATCCGCTGCAAGTTCAGATGAAGTCGGTAAATTATCGACGACAATCGGAATAAACTCCTTTGAACCCTCTAAAATCTTATCCTTTTGATTATCGGTAACCTCTATCCCACTTTCTTTTATCCATTCATCGATATTATCCTCAGCTACCTTATATAAATCTTCATTAGTTAAAATCGGCGTTTCTACCCCATTAACCACATAATCCGTAACATTGCCAGCTGCCTTACCCAAAGCCTCTTTCATCGCCTTAGAATCAATTACTGTATCAACAAGCTTATCAGAAATTCCATATTCCTCTGCCGTCGCATAAACATCATCGATAACTGATGAAAGCGCACTTTGATTACCTACCTTGCCACTATTTCTTATCTTATTAACCTCGGTAAGTAAATCTGTGTTTTCGATTGTCTTCTCCATATTTTCCGTCTTAGAAAATGAACTTATATTAAAGACAAACACCGCTAAAGTCAAACAAACAACCAAAAGCGCACCTAATAAAAACCTAATAACCTTCATATTATCCCTCCATTTCCCAAATTATAGCACATTCTAAGAAAATATTCCATCTAGCTATTTAATCAAAGAACTATTTACCTAAAGCAAATCCTCAATCACCCCTAAAATTATCCTATCTCGCTATTATGCTCAAGATTTATTTATCTAAAAATTTCCCAAAATACCGCCAAAATATTTAAACAACCGTCTTTTTATCACATAAGGTGTGTTATAATAAAAATGGTGATACAAATGAAAGACATCGTAATAATTGGTGGAGGCGCATCAGGCCTAACCGCTGCCATCTTTGCGGCTAAAAAAGGCCATAAAGTAACTATAATCGAAAGAAACAATACATGTGGTAAAAAAATATTAATAACCGGAAACGGAAAATGTAACTTTTGGAATGAAGATCAAAATCTATCTCACTACCACTCATCAAACAAAGAATGCCTAAGTGAAATAATAAACGAAAAAACAAATAAAGAAGTATTATCATTCTTTGACTCATTAGGTATTATTCCCGAAATAAAAAACGGTTATTACTATCCATTTTCAAATCAAGCAACCGCAATTAAAAACGCCCTTATAACCGAAGTACAAAACTTAAATATTGAAATACTTTACAATATAACCGTTACCGAAATAATCAAAAAAGATAACTTTATCATTAACCCTAATAAAGAAAACATTGAAGCACAAAAAATAATCATTACAACCGGATCCAAAGCTTGTCCTAAAACTGGCTCAAATGGAATTGGTTATACTTTAGCTAAATCATTAGGTCATCAAATCATTCCTGTATACCCTGCCTTAGTTCAGTTAAGAGGCCATGAAACATATTTCAAAAAATGGGCTGGCATCAGAACAGATGCCATCATTACCTTATATGAAGATGGCCAAAAAATAAAAGAAGAAACTGGCCAAATTCAATTAACTGATTATGGTTTAAGTGGCATATGCATCTTTAACCTAAGTAGTCATGTTTCCAAAAACATCCAAAACCATGAAGAAATAATTTCAATTAATTTTACTCCATGGATTAAAGAAAATCCCGAAAATTGGCTTATAAATCAAAATAAAAAAGTTAAAAATCGCAATATCGAAGAACTATTAGAAGGATTTTTAAACTATAAATTAATCCCCATCATTTTAAAAGAATCTGGAATTAATCAAACAAAACACTTAGATAACTTAAGCCAAACTGAAATAACCAAACTAGCTAAAAATTTGACTGACTTTCAAGTGAAAATAACTGGAACCAATACATTTAATGAAGCTCAAGTCTGTACAGGTGGCATTCCCCTTACCGAAATCAATTTAAAAACCATGGAATCGTTAAAAGTTAAAAACCTCTACTTTGCCGGAGAAATATTAGACGTCAACGGTGACTGCGGAGGATATAACTTAAGCTTTGCCTGGACAACCGGTATGCTTGCTGGAAAAAACATTTAATAAGGAGAAAACCATGAAATTTTTAAACTATATATATCAAAAATTGAAGCTAACCAATATGACTACACTAAGCATTAGTAAGGGCGAAAAAAAATCACAAAAAAATTGGATAAGCATCTCCAATCAAGAAACAAACCTTGCCCTTTTATTCATCGAAGTTCCTTTTTGTATTTGGCAGTGTCTGGCCATCTTTACAGGAAATAAAAATGTCATCTTAGGTTTAATCATTACCATCATCATTATGATAATCACGGCTATCTATACCTATCTTGTAAGAAGACATATTCTTAAAACCAAACAAGCTCAAGTAAAAAATCTAAACATATATAATCGTGACCTACCAAACGATTTAACTCCCGCTCATGTCAGAGTTCTAACCGAAGATGGAGTAGTTGACTCCTATACTCTTGCCTCAACCATCCTTGATTTAATAGATAAAGGATACCTTTCCATAAACACCAAAAATAGAAATGATATCTTTACTAAAAACATTACCTTAAGTATCACAAATAAACCTCAAGATAATTTATTTAACTATGAAAAATATCTAATAAATTGGTTCTTTGATAGACAAACCATCACAAGTGAAGATTTGAAAAAAAGATTAAATGACCAAAATGAAAACCCATCTGAAAAATTTAGTATCTTCTATGGATTAGTACTTCTATCATTTCCTCTAAACAACTACTATAAAAAATATCAAAGAAAAGGAAAACAAGGATTTTATGGTATATTTATATTGATATTCATATTAAGTATATTTCTCTTTAGCCAGTCTAATAACTTCATTATCTATATAATAAGTAACTTTCTATTTTGTTACGCCTTATCGATGACCTTTTTTGCTAACTTTAAATACCTGTTAAATGAAAAAGGCGTTGAAATTAAAGATGAATATCTAGACCTTAAAAAATATCTAACCGATTTTAGTCTCATCGATGAAAAAACAAGCGAAATGATTCACCTTTGGAACTTTTACCTATCATATTCTGTTGCCTTAGGAATCAAAGGCGTTGCCGGAAAAGAAATTGAAAACTTCTTTGGAAAAGAAATTTATAACTTAAATAATGTAGATAGCAATGGAAATCCACTAGACCAAACCGAAAGTCAAAATTACATAAACAAAATAGATAATATAATAAATCAAGATAAACAAATATATCAAAATAAAAATATTTGAAAGGAAGTAACCCATGATTAGAATTAGACAAATAAAATTACCACTAGATGAAAACTCTAAAGAAAACCTTTTAACCAAAGTTGCTCACAAACTTAAATTAGATAAAAATAAAATAAAACATCTAACCATTAACAAATTATCATTAGATGCCAGAAAAGAAATAGAATACGTCTACGAAGTTGACGTTGAAGTTCCAAACGAAAAAAAATACCTAAAAGATAAAGACATCATTAAAACTCCAGGTGAAACCTATCACTTTCCAAAAACCGGAACCAAAAAATTAACACATAAACCAATTATAATCGGATCAGGTCCATCCGGACTATTTGCCGCCTACACTCTAGCTGAAAATGGATTCAAACCTATTATCATCGAACGCGGGGAAAAAGTCGAAGATCGAATTAAAACTGTGGAAAAGTTTTGGGAAACCGGTGAACTTAATCCAAACTCTAACGTTCAATTTGGCGAAGGTGGAGCTGGAACCTTCTCAGATGGCAAATTAAACACCCAAAACAAAGACAAATTTCAAAGAAACAAAAAAGTCTTAGAAATATTTGCTAAACATGGTGCCCCGCAAAGTATTTTATACCTTAAAAACCCTCATATCGGAACTGATCTATTAACCAAAGTAATCAAAAATATTAGAGAAGAAATAATTAAAATGGGAGGAGAATTTAAATATAATACACTATTTACAAACTTTGAGGCCAAAGACGGAAAAATAACTAGTATTGAACTTAACCATAAAGAAACTATGCCCTGTGAAATACTCATTTTAGCAACCGGTCATAGTAGCCGTGACACCTTTAAAATGCTCCTTGAAAATAAAATTCAAATGACTCCAAAACCATTTGCCGTTGGTCTAAGACTCCAGCACCCACAAACTTTAATTAACTTAAACCAATATAAAACTCTAAGGCCAGACCTTCCTCCAGCCAGCTACAAACTGACCTATCAAACCAAAGCTAAAAGAGGCGTTTATTCTTTTTGCATGTGCCCAGGTGGATACGTTGTCAACTCTTCATCCGAAGAAAGTATGCTAGCTATAAATGGTATGTCTAACCATAAAAGAGACTCGGATAACGCCAATTCAGCTATCATCGTAACTATTACTGAAAATGACTTTGGTCATCATCCATTAGATGGCATTACTTTCCAAAGAAAACTAGAAAAACTAGCCTTTGAAAAAGGTAAAGGAAACATTCCCGTACAATTATATAAAGATTACAAAGAAAATAAAATATCCACTGAATTTGGCAATATCAAACCAGTATTTAAAGGAAACTATGCCTTTGCCAATTTAAACGAAATTCTACCCGATTACATAAATGACTCACTTAAAGAAGCTATCGAAAACTTTGATACCAAAATTAAAGGCTTTGCTGGTGATGATACAATCTTAGCTGGTGTAGAAACCAGAACCTCATCACCAGTTAGAATCATAAGAGATGAAAACTTTGTCTCTAACATAAAAGGAATCTACCCTTGCGGTGAAGGCGCTGGATATTCAGGTGGAATTATGACCTCAGCTGTCGACGGCATCAAAGTTGCCGAAGCAATTGGAAAAAAATATCAAACAAACTAAAACTATGGTATACTTAACTTAGGGGGAAATGCAGTATGATTCAAATCGAAAATATAACTTTACTAAACAAAAATAATTTAGCCGGAGAAAACAAATTAGAAGTTTTAAAAAAATATGGACTTCAGTGTGAGCTAACCGATCTTGCCATTATAACTGGCGCGATTGACCGCGATATCTTCTATAACCTAGATACACCTTATCAATTAACATCCGAATATAAGCACATCATCGATAACTTTGGAAACCTAAAGAAAACAACAAATAATATTTTACCAAATGGCATCATTAGACCAGTTCTCAAACTAAAAGAAAAAGTTCCTTTTTATCTAAATGACGGCATACCTGAAACAGTTTACGGAGTAATCCCACAGTTTTCCGCATCAACTTTTCTAACCAAATCACTTGAAGCCAGTCTAAAACAAGGAACCATAAAAAAAACATCTAAAAATTATTATCTATTTACTGACAAAAAAAACTCAGACAAACTAATCACAACTCCCGAATACATCTACAAAGGAAAAAAATACGTTAGAGTCACAACCTATAAAAATCATATCTTATCTAAAGGTAAAATATATAAATATGGAAACCCAATTTGGTTAAAAGTAAGTCCAATCGTCTGGTTATATGATCAAAAAACAAATACTCTAATTTCTAAATTAGGGCTTCTATCTGGTATCAACTATTCAAACACTAAAACAAAAGACTTTGAAACATCCAATATATATAATCTATTAAACCACTTTGCCTCTTTTATCAAAGAAGACATTGAACCACACTTTTCACTAAATAATTTAATAAATCAAATAAACAACCAAGACATAAAACATACATCTCTAAATAATTTAAAAACAACTAAACAAACCCTAGAACTTTTAAAACATGCCATTGACCTTGAACTTCAAATAACTGATGAAGAAATCAAACAGAAAACATTAAAACTACACTAATCCGTGTAGTTTTTTTCATCATCTAATGTCTTAATCGTACTAACGTAAGAAACATTAAACCAATCATCGTAAAATATTTTTCGATTTCGTATAATCATAATAATATTAATAAGATAAAATACTAAAATTAAAATTAAACAAAAACCATCAAAAATCAAAATCTCAAAAGTACCTAAATTTAAATAATCATTCATAAATAAAGCAAGCCACATCACACCAATTGGAATCAAATAATAATAAATAACTAAAAATATATTTCGCAAAAGCAAATTCAAAAATCTTTTTTTTGAAAAAAATAACTTTACGTTAATAAACATTCCACCAAGTGTTTTTCCGTCAAAAATCAAAGGAATAATAATATAATAAATTATAAACGGTATAATTACTGACCTATAAAAAATATTAAAAATAGTTAGAAAAATCACAAACACAAATAAATCGAAGAAATATAAAGTAATTCTTTTAAATCCCGAAACTTCAGTTCCCAATGCTAAAGCTCTCCTATCTATTTCATCCCTGCTAGGTAAAACTTTTAAAACAAAACCTGATATAAAATATCCCAAAGCTCCGCCAAGTGTATTCGTTATTAAATCATCGACATCAAAAATTCTATAAGAATAAGGATAAATAAAATAAAGACCTGTAAGCTGTGTAACTTCAAAAAACAAACTAAGTAAAAAGCTATAAACAAAAGTTTTCTTAAAACTAAATTTAAAATAATACCTTAAATAAATTCCAAATGGAATCATCATTATAACATTGAACAAAACAGTATAAACACAAGGTTCGGTTAATGCCTTTAAATAAGTACCCGGATTAGTAATATCAAATGAGGTTTCCCGAATAAAATCAAGAACAAAAGAAAATGGAATTAACCTAATCCCCGCCGAATGTGTAACCTCACTTCTCTCTGGAAGCGGTAAAATAACTAAAAAATAAACCGTTATCATATATAAGATAAAAGAATATATAATCAAAGCCCTAAGTTTACTAATTGAGCCATACTTGTGATACTGATTCAAAATAAATGGAAAAGTAAAGAAAAAAGCTAAAATTGGAAACACAAAAATTGCCGTTTTTAAAGCTACAACATAACTCATTAAAAAACCTCCCGTTATTTAACATAATATAATAAAAAATAAAAACTGTCGTTTTATTTATCTAACTCTAACTTACAAATATGTCACTTAATTTTCATTTGATTTTACAGAGTTTCAAATCTATGTTATACTGAAAAAAATAAGTAGGTGAAAAAATGCAAGAATTTATTATTGAAATGATGAACAATTTTGGATATTTTGGAATTTTCTTTTTAATTGCCCTCGAAAACGTCTTCCCACCAATCCCATCAGAAGTAATCTTACTCTTTGGTGGCTTTATGACAACCTATACTAAACTAAATATCGCCATCGTAATCATCGCCGCAACTCTAGGTTCCCTTTTAGGTGCGATTGTTTTGTATTATATCGGAAAAATACTCAACAAAGAAAGACTAAAAAAAATAGTCTCTGGTAAAATTGGTAAAATACTAAGGCTCAAAGAAGAAGATATTGAAAAAGCAGATATTTGGTTCGATACTAAAGGTCAAAAAACCGTCTTCTTCTGCCGTTTCATTCCAATCGTCAGAAGTCTAATTTCCATTCCTGCTGGAATGAGCGAAATGAAAATGCAAAAATTCCTTATCTATACTACCATCGGTTCATTAATCTGGAATACCGTTTTAACAATTGCTGGTTCTGTTGCCAGCCAAAACTGGGAATCATTACTCTCAATCTTCGATAAATATTCCCATTTAGTCCTAATCTTATTGATAATAATATTTGTTGTTTTTGTATTTATTTTCTACAAGAAAAAAACACGCAGACAGGGGGAAAAATAATATGTGTGGAATAGTTGGATACATCGGAAAAAAAGACGTTAAATCCGTTTTATTGACAGGCCTTAAAGCCCTAGAATATCGTGGTTACGATTCTGCCGGCATCGCCCTAAGAAACGATGAAGAAATTCAAATAATTAAAAGTACTGGTCGTATTAAAAACCTCGAAGAAAAATTAAAAAAAACAAAACTTATAAAAGCAACAAGCGGAATTGCTCATACGAGATGGGCAACTCACGGAAAAGCAAATGAAACAAATGCTCATCCTCATCAAGTTGATAAAATTACCCTCGTTCATAATGGTATTATCGAAAACATGGATGAACTTAAAACACGCCTTATAAAAAAAGGATATATCTTTAAAACTGAAACTGACACTGAAGTCGTTGCGGCTCTAATCGATAGTTACCTAGATAATGATATATTAAAAACGATAAAAAAAGCTACTAACGATATAACTGGAAGCTACGCTTTAGGTATTATCAGTGAAACTGATAAAGATCATATATATGCAATCAGAAAAGACTCTCCTCTACTACTAGGCCTAGGGACAGATGAAAATTTCTTTGCCTCTGACCTAACTGCTTTAACCGATTATACAGATAAATTCATATTCTTAGAAGAAGGAGAAATAGCAAAACTATCAAATACTCAAATAGACATATACAACTCAGATTTAAACCCTATTAAAAAGGAAATAAAAACAATTAAATTAGAAGAAAAAGATAAAGGAAAACAAGGTTACGAGCACTTCATGCTCAAAGAAATCATGGAAGAACCCGTCGTTTTAGAAAAAACAATCAAAAAATATCTAGAAAATCCAGATCTTCTTCCAGATTTAAGCTCATACAAACAAATTCACATCGTTGCCTGCGGTTCAGCTATGTATGCCGGTCTTATAGGTAAATATCTAATCGAAAAATATGCCTCTATCCCATGTCAAGCTGAAGTTGCCAGCGAATACCGCTATAAAAACAATATATATGACCGTAAAACCCTAGTTATTTTAATTTCACAATCTGGTGAAACGGCTGACACCATCGCTGCCATGCGTGAAGCAAAAAAAAGAGGTATCACTACTATGGCTATCGTCAATGTTAAAACTTCGACTATTGCAAGAGAAGCCGATATTCCTCTCTTTATCGAAGCCGGACCAGAAATTGCCGTTGCAACGACTAAAGCATACCTTCTTCAAGTAGCCCTTATCTCTCTAATCGCCTTTAACCTCTCTAAGCACAGTCTAAAAGAACCTGATAAAATAATCGAAGACTTTAAAAAAGTGCCTAGACTCGTTAAAGAGATAATCGATAAAAGAGAAAACTACCAAGATATTGCCAAACAAATATATCAAAATGAAAATGCCTTCTTTATCGGTAGACAAATAGATTATGCCATTTGCCAAGAAGGAAGTTTAAAACTAAAAGAAGTATCTTATATTCACTGCGAAGCCAAAGAAGCCGGTGAACTAAAACACGGAACGATTTCTCTAATAACTAAAGATATGCCAGTATTTGGCATAATAACTGATGAAAATCTAAGAGACAAAACTCTTGCCAACATCAAAGAAGTTGAATCACGTGGGGCGAAAACCTTTATTATCACTACAGACAAACTCAAAACAAGCGAAAATGACATCACTGTCAAAGCCACATCGCCATTTACTGAAACCTTAGAAGTCGTACCAATATTACAGCTAATAGCTTATGAAACAGCCAAACTAAGAGGCTGCGATATTGATAAACCTAAAAATTTAGCTAAATCTGTAACCGTCGAATAAAAAACAATTAGCTATCTAAAAAGTTAATTGTTTTTTCTATTACCTCACCACTCGTCCCATCGTTAAAGCAATGGCTACCACCTTTAACTATCTCCACTAAAACATTAGGCACCATCTCCGCAAGCCTCAAAGAAGTCTCATAACTTTCAACCTTATCATTATCACCATGAAAAATTTTAATATTACATTTCTTTTCCTTTAAAACACTTACCGGATCATACCTATTTATATCGTTAATCAAATTCATGTTAAATTTAGGCCCTGTAATGCCAAAGTTCGCATACCCATTCTTTTTTATTTTTTCTATCGCCTTTTCCCCTAAAAACTCACTCACAAACCACGTCCTCGGATTATTTATCTCTTTTTTATAACCGAATGCCGGACTCCATAAAACAATTTTTTCACACATCTTAGGATATAAAGTTGCCACCGCACAGCCATAACTTGCCCCTAGTAAATAAAGCTTTTTAAAATCACAAACCTTTAACAACTCTTCCAAGACTTCGAGTGTTCCTGCTAAAGTCAAATCTAAACTACTTCCCAAAGATTCTCCATGACCAATTAAATCAAACCTTAAACTATCAAATCCCTCGTCAAACAATCTAGACGCTAAAATATCGAAATTTCCATAACCTGTTTTATCCATTCCAAGGCCGTGAATCATCACAACTAGTTTATCGTTATTTCCATACGTATAAATATAAGAATAATTATTTCCTTTATAATTTATAAAATCATGCTTAATCATTAAATACTCCTCTCAAACAAAAAAGTGTTTAACACTTTTTATTCATCTACACTAGAACTATCCATATCTGTACTATTACCCTCATTAGTATCACTACTATTTGTATTATCTGCATCTTCTTCAGGTTGCTCTTTATGTCTTGCAATAGTCAAAGTAACAACATCCGTATTTTCTATTTTCTTACCAGCCTTAACACTTTGCTTTAAAACGACATTGTCTTTATCATCTGTTTCCTCATATTCAAGCTTATAACTTACTGAAGCGTCATTTAACTTTTCTAAAGCCTCTTCTAAACTCATTCCCTCGACATTCGGAACAACCACATGTGTATCTAAAACTCCAACTGTAAGCTTAATAACCGCATTTTCGGCCGCTTTAGAGCCGCCTCTTTTACTCTGCTTTAAAACAATTCCAACTTCATCCTCATCATCAGTCTCCTCTAAAACCTCTGAACAATTCAAATTAGAACTCTTTAATATTTTACAAGCTCCATCATAAGTCTCACCTAAAACATCTGGAACCTCTATATTTTCCGTCTCATAAATATGGTAAGCTAAAATTCCGCACGCCCCTATCAAAGCAATACAAAGTAAAATGAAGAAAAACATCATAAATTTTTCAAAAAAACTCATTCTTCTCTCAATTTTACCCTCTTTATATTTTACCTTCGTCCTATCCTTGCCACCTTTTCTTTTAACCTTAGTCTTAGTTTTAGTTACAACCTTATCTTTATTATTATCATAAATACTTTCATTATCGAATCTAAACGCGCATATCTTACAAAATACTGCATCCTCCTCATTTTCACTACCACAATTTGGACAATACTTCAATCTAATCACCTTCACTTTCTTTTAATATTATACCTCATTTTTCACCATATTATCAAATCAAGAACTATTGAATCATCACTCAAAATATGATATAATCTATCTGTAACACATTTAGGGGTGTAGTTCAGTTGGTAGAACGTCGGTCTCCAAAACCGAATGTCGTGAGTTCAAGTCTTGCC
Source organism: uncultured Bacilli bacterium (assembly GCA_944329365.1). Classification (GTDB taxonomy): domain Bacteria; phylum Bacillota_I; class Bacilli_A; order RF39; family UBA660; genus Coprosoma. Next base: position 15,984 of record CALVIC010000007.1, on the reverse strand, counting down.
ACCCCTGCCATTTTTGTAAATTAAAAGATTTTTATAATCTTTTTTTATTATAATAAAATTTTCCTATACACTTTTTAACAACTCGCAAAACAATATAACTTGTTTTTTTTCGCTAAAAAAACTACAATTATATTGGAGGTATAAATATGGAAACTCAAAATATTAAAAAAGTAGCTTGCGTTGGTGCTGGAGTTATTGGCTATAGCTGGGCCTTATACTATTCCCTAAAAAAATTATCAGTAAACGTTTATGACTTAACTGATGAAAAATTAAAACTTGCCAAAACTCGAATTCACGAAAGCTTACTAAATTTAAAACAAAACGATGTCGTAACCGATGAAGGAATTTCAGAAATTGAAAATCGCATCAACTATACTACGAATATGGAAGAAGCTGTTAAAGATGTAGACTTTATCACCGAATCTGGACCAGAAAATTATGAGATAAAACAAAAAATGGTTGAAGAAATGGAAAAATATACAAAAGAAGATACTATCATCGCTTCATCAACATCTGGACTTTTAGTAACTGAAATTGCCAAAAATGCTAAACATCCAGAAAGATTCATTGGAGCTCATCCTTACAATCCACCACACCTAATACCTTTAGTTGAACTTACAAAAGGTGAAAAAACTGATGAAAAAGTCTTAGAAACAGCTAAAGATTTTTATCAAAAAATCGATAAAGAACCCGTCGTTTTACAAAAAGAAGCCCTAGGTTTCATCTGTAATCGTATTCAAATGGCTGTTTACCGTGAAGTTTGTAACCTCGTCATGAAAGGCGTTTGTACCATTGAAGACGCTGATAAAGCCGTAACTTACGGGCCAGGCCTAAGATGGGCCATTATGGGACCAAGTTTAGTCTTCGAACTAGGTGGTGGAGAAGGACATATCGATGGACTTATGAAACATCTAGACTCATCTATTAGTCTCTGGCTTCATGATATGGCCGATTTTAAGGATTTTCCTAAAGAATTCCCAGAAATAGCAAGAAAAGGTGTCGAAGAATCACTTAAAAACAGGCCAAAAGAAATTGGAAACGATGATGCTTCATTAGCTGAATATCGCGACAAAATGTTAATTTCCTTATTAAAATTACATAAAAAATTATAAAAAATACTACATGAATTATTTCATGTAGATTTTTTTATTCATTCGCTTCGTGTGAAATATCTTCGATAGTTTTATCATCGGATTTAAGTAAAGCCATACTCGTCAAACTTGAAGTCAAACCATAATCAATATAAATAAGTTGCCCTGACATATAAGAACAAATATCACTACCCACTACGACCATTGGATAACCCATATCCTTAGGTTCAGCGGCATATCCATTCCAGCTCTTAAGAAAAATATTCTCAATCATTTGAGCACCTTCTTCCGCATTACCGGTTGGACTAGTTGACCTATTAGAATCATCCTTTAAACCCGTCGTTGTATCACCCGGATTAATCGCATTAATTCTAATCTTTCTATTAATAAATTCTGTACTCATACACTTATAAGTCACATAAGAAAGTAAACATTGTTTAGCAAAAACATAAGAACTTTCAATCTCCTTCGGATGTTTATCGTACCACTTCATCGCCTCATCCCAAGACTTTAAATTGACAAGTTCAACCGCCTTAGGATAAACCTGTTTGCCAGCCAAAGCCACCGACAGACACAATAAATGTTACAGAACCGTGATCACTAATTCTATCGATTAACTATTCAGTCATATACTTTTGACTATAAAAATTAACCTTTTGAACTAATAACTCTCTACCCTTAAACCCAGCAATACCATGACACAAAAATAACGCAGCGATCTTCTTTGGTAAAGAAGAAATCACCTTATAAATCTGTTTCTTATCACTTAAATCAGCTTGATAAGCCTTTTTAACAGGTAAATCAATTGGATTAACATCAATCGCATAAACATTAGCACCAAGCTCAAGTAATAACTCTGTTGCCGACCCACTCATTCCATAAGCTGCACCTGTAATCACGACATTTTTTCCTTCATAACCAAATAATTTTTTTAAATCCATATACACCTATCCTTAGGTATATCACCATTTTTCTAAGCCATTATTAAATTTCCGTTTATATCTCTACTATTGACACACTTGTTAAAAAAACATGAAATTTTTCATGCTCTTTACCTTTTAAAAGATCTTTTTGATAATTGATTATCATCGCCGACAAGTGACACTGGACCATTACTAACCTCTAAAACTTCCTCGACTTGCCTCTGAATTTCTCTCTCTAATTTGAAAATATCAGCCGTCGTAACGCGGCCCCCAGCATTTTGTTTATTTCCACCACCACTTTTTACAATCTCTGAAGGATTAAAAGCTAATAATTCTACTTGTGGTAAATCTAAATATTGTAACTTTGCCAAAACCTCACCGACATTAAAATCTCCTCGACTACGCGCACTTATTCCAACATCATCAGGACTTACATATCCAAGAACAAAACTCGCATCCACATTGTAATTAAGCATCTGGTCAGCCGTCTTAGCTAAAGTCACTTGATTATACATCGTCGAAGGCTTATTTCTATTTACTGTAAAAGACACTGTCGGTGCGCCAAGCAATTGAGGATATGCGACTATCCTTGTATTACTTAACTCCTCATTTCCCGAAATCAAAAAGTTAATCTCTGTTGCCTCTTTAAAATCTGAAACAAACAAACGATTTACCGCTTCATAATCCGCACCCCGCTGGCACAACTCCTCGGTTGCTTGAAAAGTAGATAAAGAAGTATTCTTTTGAAACCGTTTTGTATCCAAAATAATCCCCGCTAAAAGCGCATTAGCTAACTTCAAAGAATAATCTATATTCATCTTTTTTAAAACCCTTGTGACAATCTCACTCGCACTAGAAGCTGCTACATCTATATACTTATAATCAGCATCAATCGTAAACTCGTCATCAAGGTGATGATCGATAAGCATTACCTTTTTAAAGCTCCTCAAATCATCTCTAACTGACACCATATATTTCTTATTGACATCCGTCGTAATTAACATAGAATCATCATCGACTAATTTTCTAAAATCCTCTAAAGTAATAATATTATAATAACTACTATTAGCCGCTAATATATTTTGAACACCTAAATCAAGCTTTGACAGACCATCATTAATAATAATATATGCATCCTTTCCTAAAAATTTAACAATAGTAGCAATACCTAAAGCTGAGCCAATCGCATCATAATCGGGATTATTATGACCGACTATAAAAACTTTTGATGCTCCGTCTATATTCTCTTCTAACCTCTCTGATAACTCTTTTATCCTCTCATTATCCATTAAATCCGCCTCCATATTTATAACCATTATACTATTTTTCCTAAAAAAAGGTCAATTTAAAAACAATAGAAAAATTATAGTTAAAAATGTTATAATAAAAAAAGAAAGGAAAATGAATATGATTAAAATATGTTTTATCTGCCTTGGAAATATTTGCCGTTCACCAATGGCCGAATTTGTATTTAAAAATCTTGTAACCAAAGAAAACCTTCAAAATAATTTTTACATAACCTCTAAAGGAACAAGTAATGAAGAACAAGGTAATCACTTGCACCCCCAAGCTGCTTTAGAACTAAAAAAACACAATATTCCATATAACTTTCACTTTGCATCACAAATTATGGCAAACGAATATAATGATTTTGATTATTTCATTGTCATGGATTCATCTAATTACCGCAATTTACAAAGAATATTTCAAAACGACAAAAATAAAAAGATATTCAAACTATTAGACTTCACAGATAATTCCAAAGACATTGCCGACCCGTGGTATACTGGTAACTTTGATTTAACATATAAAGAAATAGAAAAAGGCACAAAAGCTCTCCTTAATCATTTAATAACAAAATACAAATTATAACAAAAAATTCCCATTTAATGCTCGAACGATATTTTTTTAAAAATTTTTTTCTAGAAAATAACGTTCAGACAAAATAACCCATCATTCGAACATTAACCATCTAAACGCATATAATAAACCGGTGATATCTATGGCAATTATAAATTATGCGAGCAACGAACGAGATTTACTCGCAAGATTAATGCGAGCTGAAGCTGTTGGTGAAGGTGACCTTGGAATGCTTATGGTTGGCGACGTCGTCATCAATAGAGCCCTTGCTAACTGCTTAACTTTTAATAACGTCAGAACAATAACCGATGTCATCTATCAAAATCCAGGCGGTTTCTCTGGCGTTGACAGTCCACTATTTTTCAGTAATCCAACAACAATTGAAAGAAATTTAGCTGACAGAGTCTTAAGAGGTGAATACTACTATCCCGCCACAAATGCTTTATGGTTCTATGCCCCAGCCTCGGGTGAAAGCTGTAAATCGACATGGTGGGACCAATACAATACTGGTAGATATAAAAATCATTGCTTCTATGCCCCAGCTCCAGGCGTTTGCCCGGAAATACGTTAAAAGAACCGAAAAGTCCTTTTATTTTATATATTTATTTGATCAAGCAAAAAAGTAAAATAGTATAAACTAATTTTACTTTTTAATTTTAACTACTTTTTTTAAAAGTCTCCTAATTAATTTCCTAATTTTTTGGTTAACTGAAGTGTTAATTCTCTCTCTTTACCATCTCGACTAATTGTCAACTTAACACTTTCGCCAATATTATGTTTATATAATATATATTTCAAATGAGCAGAATTTCTAACATCAGTTCCATCGATCTTAAGAATCACATCTCCAGCCTTTAATCCAGCCTTATCAGCATCAGAATCAGCCTCAACTGAGTTAACTACCACTCCATTTTTAATACTATCATCAAGTTTAATACCTTGTTGATATAAAGCAGCAATATTATTAACATCATATAATGAAACACCAATAACTGGTCTTTCTACTTCCTTACCGTTTTCAAGCTTATCAAGTTGCGCGGTTGCAACCTCAATTGGAATAGCAAATCCCATACCTTCGACAGAAGACTCGACTAATTTAACTGAATTAACACCAATAACTTGACCATTAATATTTACAAGTGGCCCTCCACTATTACCAGGATTAATAGACGCATCAATTTGAATCGCTTCCATTACATATTCTTGACCGTCATTTTCTAAAGTAACCTCTCTATTCTCGCCAGAAATAATACCTTTAGTAACTGTACCTGCATAATCTTGACTAACAGGAGTTCCTACTGTAAATATCGTATCACCAAGTTTAGCTTCAGAACTATCACCAAGTTCGGCAACCGTTGTTACCGCATCCGGATCAATTCCAAGTACAGCTATATCAGTATACTCGTCAGTACCTAAAACCTTGGCATCAACCTCTTTGCCAGAAGAAAGTTCCACTTTAACTTCATCCGCACCTTCAACTACATGATAATTAGTTAAAATATAACCTTGCTTAGAATCTTTCTTGTAGACAAATCCAGAACCATAACCTGTAAGTCTCCCACGGCTATAATTATCAACTACAACAACCGCATCGTAAACCTTGTCAATCGCTTCACTAATCGAATTATCTTCCGTAATTGTTACATTCTTCTTAGTACCTGTAACAACTTCACCATTATTTCTCATAAAATACCAAGTTCCGCAAATAGCTAAAGCCACACACAAAATAACCACTACAATATGTATAATTTTCTCGCGCATAAACTGCCTCCTAATCTAAATATTCTATTTCCATCCAGTTATTTGGAAAACCTATTCTCTCTAAAATTCTCGTTAAAGGAACCGTTGACACAATGTCATCGAGTTTTTTTACTTCTTGTTTTATTTCAATCATTAAGTTTTTAAAATCCTCTTTACTAAGCATCTGTTTTAAAATAATTACTAAACTAAACAAATCATTTTTCCCATAAATATATTCATCTTCTTCCTTTGGAATATTTAGAAGTTCATGATACTTACAATTTGGAATAGACCTTTGAGTTCGATGATCATATAAAATATCTTCATGCGCACATACATTTCGAAAATTAGAAAGTAAATTTAAATTAATTTCCATGTTTTCAACTGAAATATTATAGTATTGAACAATATCCTTTTGATCCTCATACTTCAAAATGTTGAAAAACTCTGACATAATTCCAAACGATAAAACTTTAACTAAAATCCAAAGTGGAATATAACCATAATTATCGATATAGTGCATCGTTGCTGAATGTTTTCGGCCATTAACCCTTATCTGCCTTCTCACTTTATTTAAAACATCATGAACCTGTCTAGTTTGCAAACTATCTTGAACAAAATTATCCGGATTTAAATAATTCTTTTCTTTAAAACCGTACTTCCTAGAAAGTTGATAACTCATTATTGACTTAATATTGTTTTCCACAATCAAAATATTTTTAAAAAACGTATTTCTTATTTCCCTATCAAACACAAAAGTTGCATAAAGCTCCTCAAATGTCGTACCAGGTAAAAAGGTATCTTTAACATTTTTTTTCATAAATAAATGTCTATACCCACTTATAAAGAAATAATTTTCTCTAAATAAAATATTCCGAGCTTTTATTTCATCATTTACAACTAAACCTTTAGACCTTAAAATTTGAATCTGTTCATCCAAAGTCTTAAATATCTTACTCTTCATACCTTTCACCTATTAAACATTATAGCACATTTTCCTTTGACTTTTATGATAATTAGTTGAAATATTTAACTAGAAAAGTATTTATTTACAGCCGCTGCCACTGTCTGGGCGATTTTATATTGATAAGTATCTGTATTAAGCAAGTACCTCTCACTACTATTCGAAAGAAAACCCATTTCTAATAAAACCCCAGGCCTTGTAATTCTTCTTTGTAAATACTTCGTACTATTTTCCTTTAATTCTCTAGTTGAACCAAGCTCTTCTTTAAAATAATCTTGAAAAATCTCGGCAATTTTTTTATTCTCAGGATTTATCATATCATAATAAGCTTCAGCCCCTACTTGAGATGTGCTATCACTGGCATTTAAATGAATAGACAAATATAAATCACAATTTGAATTATTTATAATATTAGCTCTTCTTGAAAGATCGCTTCTCTTCCTATTCCAAGCATTATTAACAGCTAAATCATAATCTCCATATCTAGTCAAATAAACAACCGCACCTTCTTCTTTTAAAACACCCATTATTCTTTGACTTATCTCTAAATTTAAACTTGCTTCTTCTATATCTTTATAATAAGCCCCACTATCCGGTCCCCCATGACCTGGATCTAAATAAATAACCTTTCCTATCAAAGGAAAAGCCTTATCCTTCGCATAAACAAAATTAAATAAACACATAAAAGCTATCAAAGTAAAAATACCAACTAATTTATATTTCATTAAAATCACCATTAAAATATATGTTTTTATAAAATATAAAATGAAAAAACAGTTTTAAACTGTTTTCCTAAACGAGATAACCTACTACAATAAGTTGCTTATCATCACCACTACACGTAATCATTGTAATAGTCTTCTTACTATAATCTCTGTCTATTATAACCTTTCCGGTTTTGGGTACCTCATATATCTTGGACACTTGATATTTATATAAAACATTATTATAATTGACCATTACAATATCACCATTCGCAAGTTCATGTAATCTATGAAAATAAGCAATCGAAGAATTACCATTGTGACTAGCAACAATAAAATTTCCGGTAGTTACATCTGGCATATCCGAAGCATTTAAAACCTCAATACCTTTATTGACATTATTTAAACTCGAATTTTTATCGTAAAAATATTGTCTTAAACCGATCTTTTCGATTGTAATAACACCCAAATAATTTTTCTTCAAAATCTTTTTTTTGGGTTTCGATGCCCATGCAGGCTCATCTTCAGCATTCTTTTCAAGTGTAACTTCTAAATCATCATTATCTCCTTTCTCACCGTAAGTCGTTAGAACAGGTTTATAATCCAAAGCTTTATGTACTTCGTCTAAAACATAACCACAAAAAGCATAATGACCTAAAATTATCAAAATTAACGATACATTTTTAATGACTTTTAACACGTAAAAATACACCTGAACCGAAAATTATCAAACTTAAAATTAGCATCGAACTTGTACTTACACCAGTATCTGGAACATCGATTTCTTCGTAATTTTCTAAAGTTAAATCCGTTTTAATATCATCCATTGTAATTCTCAAAGATGCCAGCTTCTGTGAATCACCCTTGCAATAAACAAGTAGTGGCGCACTATCGTAATATTCCTTCTTCCTTGTCAAAGTTAACTTTTCATCTTGAGCCTTCTCATCATTTAAGGTAATTTCTAAACTATCTCCGTTGACATTAATATCATGATACTTACTCTCACTTATTTCAAAATTTTGTAATACGTTATTTTTATCCTCTAAAACGATTTTAGAACCCGTGACACCTTTGACAACCTCACCACTAAAACTTGGAAGTAAATCATGTTCATTCACAAGCCTCATTATTTCATCCTTCTCAGCTGTAATGTCGATTATCTCACCCGTTTTGTTCTCCCCAGTTGTCCATACAGATTCCATATCCGGTCTAACTGCTTTCCATATTAACTCTTGAGTTGCAATATAATATCTACTAGTTTGATGACCAGGGTATTCATAACCATAGTAGCCTATTTTCTCTAAAGTTGATTTTAACTCATCACTCATATCGACTGCCGACCAGTCCGTATAAATATCGTAATACTTCTCGTTAATCTCCACACCTGGTTCGATACAATAAGCTATTCTATCACCTAGCTGAAATTGCGTAACCGTATTCGACATAAACTTTCCATCGACTGTAATATTATAAGCTATTCCATGAAGCTTATTATAAGTAATAGTTGTACTTTCTAACGCACTTGCCTTAAACCCGGTCATTAAAACTAAGGTCAAAGCTAAAAATTTAATTATTCTTTTCATATATCTCCTTTCTTGCCCCTTCATATATAATCATAGTGTGTCAACCTCGAATTTCCTTTTTTTTAAAGTAATTTTTTTAATATTTCTAATATTTTAAACAAAAAAATTAATCATTTCTGATTAATTTTCTTCTCGTATAAAATAATTATAATAAAAATTATAAACCCTATAATACTTAAAGTCTTACCTAGATTAAACCACGGAGCCTCAAAAGTAATATCTATATCGTGCCTTCCTTTGTTAATCTTAAATCCGATAAAACTTTCGTTGGCCTTTTCATATTCCACTCTTTTTCCATCGACAGTTATTTTAAACCCTTTATCATAAGGAATACTTAAAACAAAATATCCATCGTTTGAAACATCAATACTTCCAGAAATATTATCTCCTTGAGCCTTCATCTTAAACTTATCAACCTGGCCATCTAACTCTTTTACCAAATAATTATCCAAACTATAAAGCTCTACCTTGTCGATATAATGAACACCTTTAGAAAAAGTAATATTCACATCTCTAAAACTCTTAGAACTAGATAAAACATAATCAAAAGTATAATTATTATTAAAATATTTCCATTCTCTGCACGTCAATTTATTATTTATTCCATTGACACTTATATAAGTATCACCTTTATCACAGCTTTGAGGATGACTTACATCAAACCTAAGTAAATAAAACTTATTCTTAATACTCTCTCCCAAATCGATACTTATCGCACCACCCTCTTCGGACTTAACTGTAACCTTATAACCCCTCTTCCATCTCTCAATCTTTAAATTATCCTTTTTACCACTCATCAAATCTAAAGATTTCTCTTCGAATGGACTTTCATAATCATAATTACTTTCATCACCTATAACGCTCTTTCCAAGTAATGCCCATACATTATCCGGAAAACCAAGTTTCTTATAATCATTCACACTCATAACCTTGTCAGTCGCAAATCCTATTGGTAATGCATTCTTATTTATATAAACCTTGTACCGTCCGTAATCTTTATAAAGCTTATACCCTAAACTAGGCGCCCTATCAGTAACTAAATATTTAACCCCCATTAAAGTCTCAAATAACGTATTTTTTACTTCTCCTGTAATAAACATATTTCTTGAAGCTCTATTGTTATTAAAATTATAAAAGAAATCGTTATATTCTGTATTATAAGTAGATGAATAAACCGTTGTCCCCTTTGAATTAATATTATAAACCTTATTTACAAGCTGGGATGATGAAGACAAATTGAAAGCCATCCGGTATTGACTCTTATCTTTCTTTGTAATATCTGTCACAATCTCCTGTAATTTTGGATCAACTCTTTTATAAAAATCATAATTACTAAGTAAATCGTCACACATATTGACGTAAAGACAAACGATACTTCCGATAACAATGATTGGTAAAAAAATCATATCGGGATTTTTATACTTCTTATATAAAATCAAACCTCCAAAGCAAATAATTCCATCTAAAACATATAAATAACCAAATGCCGTTTCCAAACAAAGAGCCCATAAAACAGTAAGGCCAAATATAATAAATAAAATCTTATAACTAACCTTATTACCTATCAAATTTTTAAAGAAAATGCCCATTCCTAAAACATAAAGTGGTAAAAATGGAATTAAAGCCTTACCGTTTAAATAAAGTCCGCCATTTAAAAAATAAACAAACAAATTAGTCAAAACAAGTAAAGAAAGACATATTCCTAAAAATCTTATCTCTTTTTTCTTTATAAAAATCAAATAAATAGTTGTCACCATACTTATAGCCGTAAGTCCAACTGAATAAGGATCATATAGTAAATACTTAACTCCTAAATTAAAACTCAAAGCTTCACTTAAAGAAGTCGTAAATGAACTATCACTTCTTCCATTAGTTAAAGTATATAAAGTTGGAAGCAATATAATTAAAGACATCATTATTCCAACTATAATTGGTAAAGCAAATTTAACCCCATCGACTATAAACTCCTTAAATCCAATTCTATCTTTTCTTTTTAAATATTCGTAAACACCATATATAGTAATACATAAAAGACCACCTACACTATATAAGTAACTCGTCATAATCATTAAAAAAACACTTATAATAAGTAAACATCTTTTATTCTTTTCAAAATACCTTTTTACTCCAAAAAGCCCCAAAAGTAAAAATGGCATATAATTTACAAACATTAAATGTCTATGACTGTGAAAGATTATCGGTGAAGCTACCGTAAAAATAAATCCTAAAATAAAACATTCATTTTCCTTAAAACCATTTACCTTTAAAAACTTATAAAAAAGATAAACTGTAATAATTCCAATAATCAAAGATACACAAATCAGATAAATTCCCATCGGAACAAAAGGCAATAAATAAGATATCAAAATTATCGGACTAAGCAAACCGTAATAAACAAAATAAAATATATTTTGACCGCCACCAATATTAAAAGCAAAATCAGGAAACAAATCAAAATTCTCATAAAAAAGTTGTCTAAAAAAATCCGGAAAAACAGCGTGCTGATAACCCCAATCTGTGGCTGAACCATAAACATTATCGCCATGAGTTATCGTTAAAGCAATCCCTAAATAAACTAAAATGAGCCAAAATACATTAAACTTATCTTTTCTTGTTAACTTTTCCATGAACCTGCTCCTATCCAGTCCTCAAACGGAAACATATGTGTATATTTTTTTACTGTATTCTTATCATAAAAATTAACTAGCTTATTTACCTTCTTTTTAAGTAAATTCCTATCTAAAGTTGTTTCCAAATCTAATTTATTAAGTTTCCTTTTGTCATAGTACTTTCCAAAATAATAAAGCCTTTCATTTGCAAAAACATCTGTCACAATTTTCTCTATCTGTTTGTGCTGGGTATTACCATCTTCGCCATCGGGATTATGTGTTACAATTAAATCCCAGTTCTTATAATTTGCAATTATTTTTAATTTTTTTCTTATCTTCTTTAAATCACTACTTAAATAAAAATTCTCTGGATATCCAAGTTTCACAAGCTTATCTCCAGTTTCATTTAAAACATTTTCTAAATCTTCATCCTTATTTTTATTAACTCCGCAAGACGCACACACAACTACATAATTATCAGAAAGTAAATGTACACCCCCATAAATTGTTTCATCAGAAGGATGAGAAATTATCATTACCTTGTTGTAATTCGTCAAGTCCATATCATCCAATTGTCCCTTAACCGGTTTTAAATTAGGTCTTTTAAAAAATACATAAACTATTATAAAAATAACTATTACAATAGCTAGTAAAAAAATAAGTTTTCTTATTTGTTTCATACTTATCTCCTCTTATATAAGTATACTAATTTAATTAAAACCAGTCAACCGCACTAAAAAAGTCCAAATCTATTTTGAACTTTCTTTAATAAACGAATCAAATAACGGATGACATCTAACTGGTCTACTCTTAAATTCCGGATGAAATTGACAAGCAATGAAATGTTTGTGCTTTGGAATTTCTATTATCTCAACCAAATCACTTTCCGGATTAATCCCACTAAATACCATACCATTTCTCTCTAAAACCTCTTTATATTTGTTGTTAAATTCATACCTATGACGATGTCTTTCTTTAATATTTTCACTCTTATAATCATCATAAGCTAAAGTTCCCTTCTTTATCTGACAATCATAATTACCAAGTCTTAAAGTACCACCCATATTGATAATATCTTTTTGCTCAGCCATCAAATCGATAATTGGTTCTTCACACATACTATTAAATTCAACCGAATCGGCCTTCTTAATATTACAAACATCTCGCGCAAACTCTATAACTGCAAGCTGCATTCCCAAACAAATACCTAAAAACGGAATATTTTTCTCTCTAGCATATTTAATTGCCATAATCATTCCTTTTATCCCGCGCTCACCAAAACCACCAGGAACAATTATACCTTTAGTATTCTTAAATACTTTATTTAAATCTTCATTCTCAAGTTTTTCTGAATCAATCCAGTTAATTTTAACTTTAACATTATGTTTATATCCAGCATGCGTTAAAGCCTCCATTACAGATAAATAAGCATCATGTAACCCAGTATATTTTCCAACCAAAGCAATCTCTACTTCCTTATTTAAATTATCCACAGTTTTAATTAGGTTTTCCCATGAACCCAAATTAATTTTATTAACCTTCATTCCAAATTGCTTTAAAATAATTTCATCCATCTTCTGTTCATATAAATTAATTGGAATATGATAAATATTTTTCTCATCCTTAGCTGTTATAATATTTTCCTTAGGCACACTACAATATAAAGCAAGTTTTTCCCTCATACTATCATTAAGCATTTCCGGTGCCCGGCAAACCAAAATATCCGGTTGAATTCCAAGGCCTCTCATTTCTGCCACCGAATGTTGAGTAGGTTTTGTTTTAAGTTCCCCAGACCCATAAATATATGGAACTAAAGTTACATGAACAAATAAAGTATTATTAATTCCAAGCTCTCCTCTAATCTGTCTAAGAGCTTCAATAAACGCCTGTGATTCTAAATCACCAATTGTCCCGCCAATTTCTGTAATAACCACATCTGCTCCACTACTCTTAGCCGCTTCGTAAACCTTATTTTTAATCTCGTTAGTAATATGTGGAACTATCTGTACAGTTGCTCCTAAATAATCCCCACGCCTTTCTTTTTCGATTACAGACGAATATACCTTACCCGTCGTAATATTTGAAGTATAGTTAAGTTCTTCATCGATAAACCTTTCATAATGACCTAAATCCAAATCAGTTTCCGTTCCATCAGCAGTTACAAAAACCTCTCCATGTTGATAAGGACTCATTGTCCCAGGATCAACATTGATATAAGGGTCAAACTTTTGCATAAATACCTTATATCCTCTTGATTTTAAAAGAAGTCCAATGCTAGAAGCTGTTATCCCTTTTCCAAGGCCAGAAACAACCCCTCCAGTTACAAATACAAATTTAGCCATATAAAACCCTCCTAACAAAAAAATCATACCCGAGAGTATGATTGGCTCTCTTTCATTATAACACCTTTAAAACTTAAAAAAAACTCTTGAAATATTCCTTAAAATATAATAAAATTTTGTTAGAAGTCACCTCTAAAACAAAAACCAGAACCATAACTTGATTCTGATTTTTTATTATTCTAAACATTTTATAAGAAGGTGGATTTTTCCAAAAGACTGACCTAGCTTGCCTGCCACTATTATATATATACTGTGTCTAACCCCGATTTCCTTTTTATTTAAACAAAAAAAATAAAAAAATTAGTTTTATATATTCTCATTTGATTTAAATAAAGTAAATGGATACCTCTCTGGAAGTGGCAAACTAAATCTCATTACCTCTTTCGTAATTGGATGTTTAAACTCAAGCTCAGTCGCAAATAAAGCAATCTGAGCTTTTTCCGCATTCGGATTATATTTTTGATCACCATAAAGTGGCATTTTTCTAGAGGCAAACTGAACTCTAATCTGATGACTTCTTCCTGTTTTTAATCTTATTCTAACTAAAGAAAAATTGTTAAAATAATCAACTAAATTATAACTAAGTTCAGCTTCCTTACCGTTTTCTGAAATAAAACTTATATTTTTATCATGATCTTTTTCAATTTTATCGATAAAAGTCCCACTATCTTGAACCTTACCTTCAATAATCGCATAGTAAATCTTCTTCATCTCATTCTTTTGGATTTGTTTACTAAGTCTTTTAGCTGCTTTGCTTGTCTTCGCAAAAACCATAATCCCCCCAACAGGCCTTTCTAGTCTATGTACAAGTCCTAAAAACACATTACCAGGTTTATCATATTTCTTTTTCAGGTAATCTTTAAGCATACTTAAAAAATCAGGATCATTACTATCATCAGCTTGAACTGGAATATTAACAGGCTTTTCCACAACTAACAGATGATTATCCTCATAAATAACATTAATCATTACTTTCCCATCTCCCATATATACCACAAGGTAAAATCAAATCATTCTTTGTTATCTTAAGACCAACCTCACCAGAATCAACCTTACCATTAGGATATTTACTAAGCATCATTGTCTTAAGCATATTACCAAGAACAATATTTGAAACCCCTGTCGTATATGCATTAATTAGTAAAAATAAAGGTTTATCACTCAAAATCTTCAAACACGCTTCAAGTAAATAAGTCATGTTCTTTTCAAACTTCCAAACTTCTTTATTTGGACCGCGTCCATAACTAGGGGGATCCATTACAATCGCATCGTATTTATGACCTCTTCTATATTCTCTCTCGACAAATTTTAAACAATCATCGACAATAAACCTTATTGGCTTATCAGTAAGTCCACATAAATCTCTATTCTCTTTAGCCCATTCCGTCATTCCTTTAGACGAATCTACTTGAACAACTGAAGCACCTGCTTTCAAACAAGCCATTGATGCCGCACCAGTATAAGCAAATAAATTCAAAACCTTAATCTCTCTACCGGCATTTCTAATCTTATTCATCATAAAATCCCAGTTAACAGCTTGTTCCGGAAACAATCCTGTATGTTTAAATCCCGTCGGGGTAACTTTAAAAGTAAGTTCTTTATATTTAACTGTCCAGTACTCAGGTAATTTGGTTTTAAAATCCCAATATCCACCGCCTTTTGAAGAACGATGATAAAATCCATCTATCTTATTCCATTCATCATCTAAATCCTTACTCCACATAGCTTGTGGTTCAGGACGTCTTAAAATATACCTTCCCCATCTTTCTAGCTTCTCACCATTACCCGCATCAAGGCACTCATAATCTTGCCATTCATCACTTATACGTAACACAAAGAATCACCTCATGTATAATTATAACATAATATTTTATAATTCCAATAAAAAAAGGAAGGTCTTAACTAATTGAATTAGCGCTTAAGAACCAGCCCTTTTGTGACCTTACCTTCTATAATAAGTATATGGTCTAATAAAAATAATATCAACGTTTTCTTAAAATAAAATTCCCTCTTTACACCTATTTTTACAAAAACACTCATTTTTTTCTTCATTTATTTTATATAAAATACTTAATTTCTATGTCAATAACTTGGGAAAAAAAAAAAAAAAAAAGTAAACATTAACGGGAAAATATTTCCAAAATTTAAGCATACACATGGTTAGTGTG
>CALVIC010000006.1 GCA_944329365.1 uncultured Bacilli bacterium | reverse complement strand
TACTTATTTAGTTCATTTTTGCAGTTTATTTGAAAAAATGTGCAAGATTTAAAATCTTACAATCCCTTTATTTATAAAGGTTTCTTGGAGGGGTTGAATAAATCGGTATCAACCAGTTTATATTTGTTTTATTTTCATTCATTATAATCACTTCCTATTTCTTGCTTCGTTTCTAATTTCTAATTTCTTATTTATTTTACTTTCTAATTGTTTTCTTTCTTTTTCGAGTTCTTTTAAACTATTTTTAGGTGTTGGCATATCTTCCGGCATCATTCCACCAATGTCAACAATTACTTTTCTTACTTTTTTACCAACTTCATAATGTACATTTTTGGCATTATTTTCGCCTTGAATATTTTCTATTATAAGTTTTTGTTTGAGTTGATTGATTCTAAACAAATTTGTTACTAACTCATCCTAATTCATATTATCTAGAATATCTTCTCTATAAAACAATTTTTTCCTTTTAAAAATATCGTCAGTTGTTTCGCCATTATATAATCATCTATATCCTGCATTATGAAATTCAGTCATATTTTTGACTACTACAGATGAGGCTACTTTTTGTAATGTATACCTCTCCTGGTTAATTTTCTTTGATAAAATCTTTTTTCATCATCTGATAGAGAATCATATTCTTGTTCATTTATTTTTTGTTTTCTTGTTTGAACAGCAAAATAAGTTTGACCTAAAGCAACCACTTCCTTACTTGGGTCGGCGTTTTGAACTATTAGATAACAAATATATCTTGATAATTTGTAATCTTTAATAAATTCTTGTTTCCCTTTTCCTGTTTTTATTGGGTTGTTGAGGTCAACAACCCAATCTTCATTATCATGAATACTATTATTTGCAGATATTATTGCTTTATCAATTACTTTATTAAAATTTTTCCAATCTTTATATTCCAAAACTTTTTGCAAATCACGAGCAAACCAATACTCATTTACATACTCATCAATATGTTTTATATCTTCAAAAGTTTTACTAGTAGATTTATTAACAATTTCTTCCATTCCGCTCTCCTTTTAAAAATATAATATAGGGGTTTACCTTACGGTATCAATTAAATATCTTACCATATTTTTTGAATAAAGTTTACTCATTTTTGCTCGTTTAAATCTATTATATTATATCATAATTTTCAAGTAAAAGAAAAAGCAGATAGAAATCCACTTTGGTAAATTGTACTTTTAATTATTTACAATAATTATCTATATTTTCTTTATCATACTTTTGGTTTTTAATCACCTTAAATGTTTCATTGTCTTTATCTACATTACATCTAACTACATCATAAAATGGTGTATCATAATATACAATATTTTCTCCGGAAACTTTTACTAATGAAAATCTTGGGGCCTGGTGGATATTAACAACACCAATATAATCTATCGTTATTAATAACACTATAAATATTAAGAAATAGCTGAAGTTACACAATAACCTTTTGGGATGGGTTAAACGTTTTGTAAATCTACTTACACCAATTAAAGAGACAATTGCACCAAAAACAGAATAAATGGATCCCCAACTGCTTTCACTAGGAAATATTGCAATAGCGGAAACCGAAATTAAAATTCCAAAGGTTATTAGTATAAAGCCAATAAAATTATTTCGGTTTTCAAGTTTTTTATTAGTATAATCTATCGTATTAATTATATTTTCTTCGAGTTTTTCACGGTACTCTTTTTCTGTTACTTTTTCACCACTAAGTAAGTCATTTAAAGTAATATTAAGTTCATTACACAGGGGTTTAAATAATGATAAGTCAGGCATGTTCCTTCCATTTTCCCAATTACTAACAGATTTTTCAGTTACGCCCAATTTTTCTCCTAGTTCAGATTGGGTCATCTTTCTTTGTTTTCGGCAGTTTGCGATAAAGCGGCCAATTTTTTCTTGATTCATATTTTTTCTCCTTTCACATTAACATCATATAATGTAAAAGTTATTTTTAACAGGAAATAATCCTAGAGTTTTACAATTTACTATTTATCTATTTTTTTGATAATTAACATTTTATATAAATGGCTTTATAAATATTTACCGGTAATACTTTCTTTGGAGCTTTTTACATCTTGAACTGTTCCTCTGGCAACTACTCTACCTCCAAGATAGCCACCTTCTGGTCCCATATCGATTATATAATCTGAATTTTTAATAACATCTAGATCGTGTTCAATGACGATTATCGTTGCTTGATTATCTAGTAATCTTTGGAATACTTGAAGTAATGTTTGAACATCTTTAGGATGAAGACCGATTGATGGTTCATCAAAAATGAAGATACTGTCGTCTTGAATTTTACCGATTTCAGAAGCTAATTTTAATCTTTGAGCTTCACCACCAGATAATGCTGGGGTGGATTCGCCAAGGGTTAAGTAACCAATTCCTAAGTCAACTAGAGTTTGTAGTTTATCTTTTATTTTCTTTTTATCTTTGAATACTTCTAAGGCTTCTTTGATGGTTAATTTCATCGTGTCTTTGATGTTATAGCCATTATAAAGAGTTTTTTCTACTTCTTTAGAATATCTTGTTCCATCACAGGTGTCACAGGTCATTTCGATATCTGGAAGAAATTGAACATCCATAGATATGGTTCCAGTTCCGTCACATGTTTGGCATTTTAGTTTGCCTGTGTTGTAAGAAAAGTCACTGGCGGTATAGTCAGGACTAATTCTACCGTATAATTTTCTTAGGTCATCAAATACTCCTGAGTATGTGGCAACGGTACTTCTTATGTTACTACCTATTGGTGTTGCATCTATTAGATTTATTTTATTAACCCAACCGGCTTCTAGTTTTTTTATATGTAATGGCATAGCTTCGTTATTTAATTTAGCTTTGATTGCTGGATATAATGATTCTAGTATTAAGGTTGTTTTACCACTTCCAGACATTCCTGTTATAGTAGTTAATCTTCCTTTAGGAATGTCTATGGTAAGTGGTTTTACGGTATGAATAGAATCGGTACTTAGGGTTATTTTACCTAATTTGAAAATATCTTCTTTTGGTATTTCTTTTCTTATTTTAACTTCTTCTTTATTGGATAGATATGGTCCGATTATAGAGTTTTTATTATTTATTATGTCTTCGATTGTTCCTTCACCAATTATCTGTCCTCCTTTGGCCCCAGCTTCGGGTCCAATTTCAATCATATGATCGGCAATTTTTAAGATTCTCGTATCGTGGTCGACTAAAACGACTGAATTTCCGTCTTTGATAAGTTCTTTCATTAAACTTATTAGGCCATCGACATTAGCTGGATGCAGACCGATTGAAGGTTCATCTAGAACATATAAAACACCTGTCGTCCTGTTTCTAACGGTTCTGGCAAGTTCTACTCTTTGGAGTTCACCTGTCGATAAGGTATTACTAGCCCGGCTTAAGGTTAAGTAACCAAGGCCAAGAGAAATTAGGACATCTGCGTTTAACATAAATTCTTCGAGAATATTTTTCCCCATTTGTTTTATTTCAGAATTTAGTTCATCTACTGTTTTCTGAAGAAACGAAATTAGTTCTCTTAGAGGAAGGTCGCATACTTCGGATAAAGTTTTACCACCTAGTAAGGTTGAATTGGCTTTTTGATTGATTCTAGAACCATGACACTGCGGACATATTTCTTCTTTTAAAAATTTAGATACTCTTGTCATACTTTTTTCGTCTTTGACTTTTTTTAGAGCATTAAGAACAGTTGCTTTGGCACTGTAATAGGTAAAATCCATTTCGGTAGCTAAAGCGGTATCTCCTTTTTTAGGTTTGTAGAAGATATGTTTCTTTTCCATCGGACCGTCATAGACAATTTCTTTTTCTTTGGGGGTTAAGTCTTTAAATGAAACATCGGTTCTGACACCCATAGCCCGGCAAACGTCGGTCATTAGTGACCACATTAAACTGTTCCAGGGAGCAACAGCACCTTCATCTATGCTTAAATTTTTATTGGGAATTAATGAGTCCATATCGACGGTTTCAATTATTCCAGTTCCACCACATTTGGGACATGCGCCAGCTGAATTAAAGGCATATTCTTCGGCACTTAGTC
The DNA here is from genome assembly GCA_944329365.1 of uncultured Bacilli bacterium. Lineage (GTDB taxonomy): Bacteria > Bacillota_I > Bacilli_A > RF39 > UBA660 > Coprosoma. The sequence goes on along the minus strand of CALVIC010000006.1, from coordinate 48,330 downwards.
CGTGAAATTTTTCATGACAGATTGGGCACTCAATAGGTTCGTCTCTGGCAACACATGAAGAGGCAGGAGTAACATGACCATTTGGACAGGCATAGTTGCCACATCTAGAAAATAGTAATCTTACGGAGTTTAAAAGTTCGGTTGCCGTTCCAAAGGTACTTCTAATACTTGGAACACTTGGTCTTTGATGAAGAGCAAGAGCACTTGGTACATGAAGGATACTATCAACTTTAGCTTTTTCACCTTGGGATATTCTTCTTCGCGTATAGGTTGATAGGGATTCTAGATATCTACGGGAACCTTCGGCATAAAGCACGCCTAAGGCGATTGACGATTTGCCTGAACCAGAGACTCCTGAGATGGCAACTATTTTATTAAGTGGAATATTTACATCGATGTTTTTTAGATTATGAACTTTGGCTCCTGTTATTTCTATTTTATCTACCATAAAATCAACTTCTTTCTTTATTTTTCCTATGTTTCTTTTAAGTAAATTATATCATAGTTTGACAGTAAAATGTATTTATAATAAAAAAGATATAAATACTTTGAGTTATTATTTCAAGTGTTTATATCTATTTTAATTTTGCTTGAACCCAGTTTGGAACATTTTCAGATGAATATAACATGTGCCAATCTGATATGATTTCTTTGATTTCATTCCAGTCCATTTTATTATTATATTTTACTCTTTCAAAGTCGGTTGGAACGGCACCTATTATTTGGCCATTTTCAACTTGAAATACTAAATCTTTTAGTTTCATCTGTCTAACAATTCCAATGTTTTCGTATTGTTTTCTTAAGTTTTCGGCTTCGGTTTCAAGTTCTATTTGATAATTTGGATTACTTGTAAGTAGGGCTTTACCGTTAATTCCATTTATTTCTTCGGTAATAAATAGAGCTATTTCATTATCCATCGCAATGGCAAGAACTTTAGGGCTTGATAAGCCTTTTTTAGCCGCATAAATCATTAGTAGTGGTTCTAAAAATATAAGTCCACTTTTACTTACAGATGATTTATCTTGTTCGATTGCTTTGTACCATTTTCCATCAATAATTTTTATTTTAGGAATGTTTGTGTCATCAAAGTATTTTACGGTAACGCCTTCAGTTTTAAATTTTTGAATTAAATTTTCATTCATTTTTTTCACCTTTTATTTATTAAAATTTCCAAAATCACTAAATGGGAAAAGTGCAAAATTAGTTTTTCCATCTATTTGATCTTTGGATATTGGTCCAAAGATACGACTATCCATAGAATTGGTCCGGTTATCCCCCATAACAAAGTAATGATCTTTTGGAACTTTAGTTATTCCAAGTTTGGTTAAACTAAAGTCATATGTTTCTTGATATTTTGGAAGAAAGTTTTCTTTGATGTATTTTCCGTTTACATATAGTTTGTTATTTTTGTATTCGATGGTTTCACCTGGAAGGCCAATGATTCTTTTGATAAGTCTACTTCCTTCGTAATCGAAAACGACTACGTCAAAACGTTTATAGTTTTTGTCATATTTTTTTAATAAAAGTATTTCGTTATCATCTAAGGTTGGATACATAGATGATCCATCGACTTGAACTGGCGTGATGATAAATGTTCTAATTAATACGACAACTACTATTATTATGATATATGGGAGTAAAGATTTTATGGTTTTTACAGCTTTTTCTTTATCCATATTTTCACCCCTTTATTAACAAAAAATAAGGTAAAACCTTATTTTCTTTCTTTAATTTTAGCTTGTCCTTTAAGGTCACGTAAATAATTAAGTTTAGCTCTTCTAACTTTACCTTTTCTGATTAGTTCAACACTATCAACTTTTGGTGAACTAAATGGGAAAGTTCTTTCAACACCTACACTACCAGACATTTTTCTAACAGTGTAGTTTTTACTAACTCCACTACCCTTAATTGCAGTTACGATTCCTTGGTATGCCTGAATTCTTTCGTTTTTTCCTTCAATGATACGGTAATTAACTTTGATTGTATCACCAACACGGAACTCAGGAATATCTGTTCTGATTTGAGATTTTGTTATTTTATCAACCAGATTCATAAATCATCGCTCCTTTACAATAAATCTATGATCATAAGTTAAATTAAAGTACCTAGCGGATCACGACATGGAAGATTATAGCATATTCTAAGGAAAAATTCAAGGGTTTTATTTGGTTTTTGTTTGAGTTAATTCGTAGTCTAAAACTTTACTTACTTTGGCAACTACAAGATTACGATTGGGGTCGTTAGGGGATGATTTTTCCCATGATTCAAGACAGTCATATAGGAAGACAATATGGTCATCTGAACCTACTTCAACTTGGCGAAAAGTAAGGGATTGCGATTTTATGTTATTTAAATAATTATTATAGTCTTCCGGGGAAGAAAAGCTAGTTTGAATATTATCATCAATAATATTGGCAAAAACATCAAATTCATAAACACCAGTTTCGTCATAATAAGTAAATTTTGGATTACTGTTCATATAGTCTTGGCTATTATAGTTATTTAAATTACCAAACATACTGCCATCTGCGGTGTTGTGGCCATAGATAACGGATACTTGATTATTCATATCGGCATTAGCATCTAAGCAGATACTGCCAAAGGCACTTGGTTTTCCATCTACAGTATGTGATAGATAATAGGCACTGTCTGTTGTTTTGACAACTGGATATGGCATGGTTAAACTTGAGCCCTCGAGGTATCCGGTAATGTCGGGATTGATTTCTTTTAATTTATTAAAATCGTATTTAGGAGTTACTGGTTCAGTTGGATTTTCAACTTGATTTTCGGTATTTGGAACAGTTGTAACTTGTTTGTCGGTTTGACTAAGGGCAATTTGTTCAAGGTTTTCATAAGTACTTCTATTTTGTATTCCTTCGAAAACGACATAACCGGCCGTGGATAGTGAGGCGATTAATAGGCCGGTTCCAATTAGACCTAAAAATTTATTTTTTCTTTGTAATTTCATTTATCTTCTCCTACCATATGATTGCTTTTGATTCATGATTAGTTCGTTTAATTTATCTTTAAATCCTTTTTCTAAGACATTAACTTTTTTTAATAGCTTTTGTATATAAGCCTTGTCTAGAAATTTGGAATATTTATTAATTATCAGATTTTTATATCTTTCAACGTCAGCAATTACTAGGCTTAAGTGAGTATCGTCATCATCATCGTCGTCTAATACTGAAAGTAAGTAAACAAAGTATTCATTTAGTTTCTTTTTAGTTTTCTTTTTTAAAACATTTTTTATAAATTTAGGTTTTACTAAAATTAACTCACTAATTTCGATTCCATCATAGGGAACTTTATTTTGGGGAGTAAAGGTAAAGCCTTTAAGTTCATGGTAGTCGAGATAACCATATATTACGTCTTTATGTTTTTTATCGCAAATATAATATCTTTCGTTCATTTTAGTCATCTCTTTCTAACAAATCTGGTCTTCTCTCTTGAGTCTTTTTTAAGGCTTCTTCTTTACGGTATTTTTCGATGTTGGCATGGTGACCTGATAGTAAGACATCTGGAACTTTCATTCCGCGAAAATCTACAGGTTTAGTGTAGACAGGGTAATCGAGTAAGTTATTATTAAATGAATCATTTAGATGTGATTCTTTTTCGATAACTCCATCTAATAGTCTTGTAACACTATCGGTTATGACCATACTAGGAATTTCTCCACCAGTTAAAACATAATCGCCAATGCTTATTTCCATATCAGCTAAGGTTCTGATTCGTTCATCAAAACCTTCATAATGACCACAGATAATTATTAAGTGTTTTTCTTTAGATAAATCATAAGCTATTTTTTGTTTATATGGGATTCCTTGAGGAGTCATAAGTAATACTTTGGCGTCGTCATCTTTTAAATCATCAACGGCATCGAATATGGGCTGAGGCATTAAAACCATTCCCCTACCCCCACCGTAGCCGTAATCATCTACTCTTTTATGAGGGTCTTTACTGTATTTCCTTATATCATGAACGTTTATGGTAACCTTGCCTTTTTCGATAGCTCTTTTAATAATTGAATGATTTAAGAAGCCATCGAACATTTCAGGAAAAATAGTTAAAATATCAATCTTCATCGATAAGTCCTTCTATGACGTTTAAGTATATGCCGTCATTTGTTATTTTTTGAATAAAGGGTTTGACATAAGGCACTAAATATTCTTTAGTTTTTCCAGCAATTACTAAGAGTTCTTGATGAGATGTATTATTTATTTCTTTTAGGGTACCAATTAGTTTATTACCGTCATAAACGTTTTTACCATAAAGTTCTTCATTTAAAGGTCCTGGGAAATTATAATCTTCTTTTTTTATATAAATGTTTTTATTTTTTAAGGAAATTACATCTTCGATATTTTCATAATTTTCAAAAGTTACCATATCGAATTTTTGATGAGAACGGTATGTTTTTATTTTATATGGAGTATTATCTATATATAGGGTATTTCCTTTAGTAAAGACTAAGTTTTTATATTTAAAATCAGATAATATTTTGACTTCGCCTTTTAGGCCATGGGTGTTTACAAGTTTTCCAAGATACAACATAAAAACCACCTCAACATTTCCCTTCTGTTAAGATTATAGCAAATTTTTATATATTTTTAAAGAGAAAACACCTCTAATATGAGATGTTTTAATTACCAAGAACCTCCGCCTCCACCACCGGAGCCTCCGCCTGATGAACCGCCACCTGATGAACCACCATCAGAATATGATGGATGAGATGACATCGCAGTATTAGCTGAAGCCATGGCTATATTCATAAAGGCTCCAAAGGTGGCAATGGTGAATGCAGTACCGGTATACCAATCAGGAGCTTCTGTAGTGATTCCTTCAAATTTGTTTATCCATTTGTCAGATATTCCTAAAACGTAAGTGTATGGAAGAATATCATAGAAATAATTGGGGTTTTTAGATACTTCGGCTTCTAATTCTTCTTTTTTAGCTATTTCTAGGAAATTTTTGAATCCAAGAATTTTGCCAAGAATTTCACTGCCATATTTAGTTCTTTTAGGAACAAATTTTAAGCAGATGAACATGCCAATCAAACAAATAATGCCGATTAAATAGGCGATGGCATATGTTGAGTCGGCTATGATTGATGGGAAAACGAAGGCAAAATATGGAATCCCACCAAATAAAAGTCCCCAAATAAGACCAAATATTTTAACACCAACTGATGTTTTACCAAAAACCATAAGGAATAACATAGTAAATCCAACTCCCGGGAACAATATAGCAAACGGAAGAATCTCTTTATTTCCATAGTTAATAATTGGAATAGCAGTTATTAAAATGTAGGTTATGACAAGCATAAAGATAATAAATATTCTTTGTGTTAAAGAAGTTTTTTCAAATATTTTTTCTTTATTTTCTTTGGTATTCATGTTTTTTAAAATGTTATTTACGGTTAAGTAAAATCTATTATAGAGTTCAGTTACTGTTACTTCAGCATAATTTTCTTGTTTTTGATTTTGTCCAGTAATTTGGGAAATCACGTTACTTATTAGATTATTTTGAAACAGGCCTTCCATAAATAATTTTTCATTATAATTATTGCCATCATAGTCTTTTAGTTTTACTATTTTAAAGCTATTAACTTTAGAAAATAGCGACTCGCCATTATTCTCAACTATTTTGATATATCCTTTATCGGCTAGGTATATAAGTAGTGAGGTTACATCTTCATTAGTAGCTTGGCCTTTATACAAGTAACCGATTTCTAAGCTATTAAATCCTTCTGGAGGATAAAATTCAACGGTTTTAACGATTTTGCGGTCGCGGCCAAAGATAAACCATAGTAAAAGAGAAATAATTAGACAGGTTATGGGAACGATAAATATCAAATAATCAGTGATGTCGGTAACATTTTGCGCGCCGACAAAATAACCTTCTGGAAGTTCACACCTAATAGTTAATGCTTCATTTTTATTTAAAATGCCATTATAGCTTCCAGTTATTTGATTACCACTTACATTGTAAATTATTTGGGAACTAGCAACTTCGCCTTTTAGTCCGGAAGAAAAGCCTAGTTTGCTAGAGTCAAAATCTTTGGGCATAGTGATATTAAAGGTGGTGCCACCGATAACAGTATCCCATTCATTACCAATTATGTTATAGTAAAGTTCATCATAATCTTTAACTGGGTCTTTACCGATGTTATAAGTATATTTAATCGTATATGTTTTTTGACCCGTTAATGTTTTATTTGGATTACCTATTTGAATTTGATAATAGCCATTACTTTTAGATGTTTGATATTCATCATCAACTTGTAAGTTGGAAACGGCAGCTCGATTAGATGAAGTGGTACCGTCTAATCTTTCAATTTTGTTTTTAAGGGGAATTTTGCGATATATTCCATGTCTTGCTTCATTAAAATAAGCGGTAATTGTTTCGGTTATATCAAATGTGTTATTCTCGTTGACAATGATATCTATATTATATTTATCGATAACATATGGATATGATTTATACATGTCTTTACTGCTAGGGGTATCGTTTATTTGAGTGTTTCCAAGAGGGGTAATAAATAAACGGTAGTAAGCTATTTCATGTATATTATGACCGTTTAAAATACTTAAATTAGTCATTATAGAAAAATTATTATAACCACTTTGAGCAGACTGAGTAAATCCATAATTGCCAATTGGATTACGATTTGAATCATAATAAAAGATTTGAACAGTATAATTTTGAGGGTTAGAATTATTGTTTAGTGTTCCTACTACGCCAAAGCTTTGGGCCGAGGTATTTGTATTATCTATAAATTGTAAATTAGAAAAAGTAAAGTCTGAGGTGGTAAATGATTTTGTTTCATTAACACTTATATAGTCTATTTCGTCAGCTTGAACAGCTTGAACAGTCTGAATTTTGGGGTTAAAGGGAAACAAAAGACAAATGGTTAATAAAATTAATAATATTCCTTTTTTATTCTTTTTCATAAGTAACTCCTATTCTATTTTTTACCATGAACTTCCTCCGCCACCACCAGAGCCACCACCGGCACTTCCGGAAAAGTCACTTGAGGAACTTGTAGATGAGCTATCTGATAAAAATTCTACTGGATGAGAAGTCATAGAATTATTAGCGTATGATATAGTACGGTCAATATCCCAGTACTGATAAGACTCACCTTCATACCACTCTGGGTCAATAATTTTTATATCAGTAAATTTTTTTATCCATTTTTTAGATACACCTAAAACATAGGCATAAGGCATAATATCATAAAAATAGTTTGGATTTTCTTTAACTTTTTGTTCTAATTCTTCTTTTTTAGCTATTTTTAAGAATTTCTTAAATCCTTTAATTCGACCAAGCATTTCTATACCATAATCTGTTCTTTTAGGCATAAATTTCAAGATTATAAGTATTATAACGAGTGGTATTAAGCCGGTAATTAATTCAAGAGTACTATAGTTATCTAAAACAAGGAAATAACTACAGATGTTACTTGAATAATACAATATAAAAATAGTGAATGCGATGAAAAGTAGTTTGACGATTGGAGAAATGTTTTTAAGGAAAACTGTATAAATTAATATTAAAGCAAATCCTAGTAACATATATAAAAACATAGCAAATAAAAGTGCGGCTAGTAACGATGAATATAAGGTTACAGGTAAGACGGTGGAACCAAATATACATATAAGAGCAAATGCAACTATATATTTTCTTTTAGAAAGTGATTTTTTATCGATTATTTTATTTTGTTTTATTTTAGAATTTGTCCTTCTAATTATTTGATTTATTGTTTTATAAAATTTGTTTTTAAGTTCTTGTAAAGTAACTTCAGTTTTAGGCTCTTCGGTTGATTTTTCAGGTTTAAATAAACCATCCATAAATATTTTTTCTATTTTGTTTTGTCCATCATATTCTTTTAATTTTACGATTTTGGTTTGTCTTTTTTTCTTTCCTTCAACTATTTTTAAATATCCTTTACTTGCCAAATAGATAAGCAAAGTCATAATATCTTTTTCATTTGCTTTTCCTTTATATAGAAAGGCAACATCTAAACTGTTTAAGCCTTTTGGCGGGTAAAATTCGACTGTTTCAACAATTTTTTTATCACGACCATATTTATACCAAGTAATAAAGGCTAAAATTAAGCAGATTAAAGGGGTAATAAAAGCAATATAATCAGTTAAATAGATATTTTCGTGAGTTTGTTGGAAATAACCTTCAGGCAGTTTTAACTGTATAGTTATGGCCATGCCAGGGGCTAAAATATCATTATAACTTACGAGGACTTGTTGAAGGTTTGAAAGTTTGCGAGTAATTTTTGTCTGTGAGTTTTTAAATCCGACAAAGATATCGACTTTTTTAGAATTTATTTTTTTAGGAAATTCAATGGTTGAGGTTACATTACCTATGACAGTATCCCAGTCGTTACCAATTAAATTATAGTAAAACTCATCAAAGTTTTTATTAGGGTCTTTTCCAATATTGTAATTATATTTAATTTTATATGTTTTGCTTCCAGTTAAAGTTTTATTTTCATCACCTATTTGAATTTGATAATAATCAGTTTCTTTGGATAGTTTGTATGTATCATTCACGCTGAGATTAGTTATTTTTGCCCGGTTAGTATAAGTTTTATTTTGAGTTTTTACTTTATTATGAATCGGAATTTTACGAATTATTCCATGTTTTTTAGTATTAAAATAAGCAGTGATTGTTTCGGTTATATCAAATGTGTTATTTTCGTTTACTTTAATGTTTATGTCATATTTATCGATGACATAGTCATAGTCTTTATATTCAGCATTTTGGCTTGGAATATTTTGGGGTGGCGTTTCCAAAGCTTTAGGACTAGATATAAATAGGCTTAAGAATATGGCAATAAAGAAAGATATTTTTTTCATTATTTTCAACTCCTATAGTTTAATATTTATATTTTCCCTTTCTTCAGCTTTAGCTTCAAACATTTTTTTAGATTTAAAGCCAAATATATGGGCAAAAATATTATTCGGAAACATTTCAACTTTGTTATTAAACATTCTAACAACGGCATTATAATATTTTCTAGAATTAGCTATTTCATCTTCGGCTTTAGTTAGATTTTCACTTAAATTTTGAAACTGCGTACTAGCTTTTAATTCAGGATAATTTTCAGCTATTGCCATTAATCTTTCTACCCTAGGATATGTTTCTTCATAGGAAGACATTTTTTCATTATTAGACATGTTTTCGTAGTTATTGCTTCTTAGTTTTACAACATCTTCTAAGGTTTGTTTTTCATGTGTAGCGTATCCTTTGACTATTTCAACTAAGTTAGGTATTAGGTCCCATCTTTTTTTGAGATAAACATCCATAGTTGAAAAGGCTTCGTTTACCATGTTGTTTGAATTTACAAAGCTATTATATAAGACAAAAATATAAATAATTAATATAACAATTATTCCAATAATAATGTAGGTAATCATTTTCTTTCCTCCTGTTTTAATAAATTATTTTAGTTCATAAAGTATGATACTTGTCGCAACGGCAACATTTAGACTTTCACAATGTTGATTCATGGGAATATACATGTATTCATCACACATATTTAATATTTCTTTTTTTACACCATTACCTTCATTTCCCATAATGATGGCAAATTTTTCTCTATTTTTAAATTCATCTAATGGTTTGCCACCATCGACTTTAGTTCCGTATAGTGGATATTTTCCTTTTATTTTGGGAATAAATTCAAATAGATCTTCAGTTATAATATTGATATGAAAAATCATTCCTTCACTAGCTCTTATAACTTTGGAATTATAAGAATCAACTGTGTCTTTACTTAAAACAATAGTATCTATATTAAAGGCAACGCTACTTCTGATAATTGTGCCTAAATTACCAGGGTCACTTATGTTATCGAGGATTAGTAATCTACTTCCTTTTAATTTATTTTCTTTTGTTTGGCATAGTCCAAAAATACCAATAGGAGTTTCGACTTCACTTAGATATTTGGTTATTTTATTGTCGATAAGATATGTTTTAACATCTAAATTTAAGTTATCTTGTTCGACGTATAATTCTTTTAAAAGTCCAGCATTATAAGCTTCTTTTACTAAGTGATCTCCTTCGACTAAAAACTCTCTTGTTTGTCGGCGATATTTCTTGTTCTGAAGTTTTTTTAAGTATTTTATTTTTTCATTATTAACTGATGTATACATTTTTTTCACCTAAATCAATTGTATCAAAAAAGATGAATTAATTAAATAATTTCGCATCTTTTAAATTTAATTTTGTAAAATCTTTATACTAATAATTAAAAAAACTGTAATGATTTCATTACAGTCCCTAGTTACATTTTGGTAGGTATATAAATACCTAAGATATTTAGTAAGATTTTGATAATACGATTGTTTAAATTTAAAATATATAAGTAATCTTCTTTTTCTTCTCCAGTTAATTTATTTAGATGATTTGTTTCATAAAAGTCATTGGCAGCTACTGATAATTCATATAAGTATCCAGCTATATAGTGAGGTTTTAATTCACTTATAGATGTATTTAAAGCATTGGTTACTTCTAAAATTTTCATTCTTAAGTTTTTATCTTTTTCATTATAGATTTTATTTGAAAGTTTTCCTTTAGAGGTTAATAATTTATTTATTCTAAGGTATGTATATAAAATATATGGTCCAGTTTTACCGTTTACTTCACTGAATTTTTGAATGTCAAAGATATAATTTCTTTCAAGGTCGTTTTGAAGATCAGCAAATTTTATAATAGAATTAACTATTTTATCTAAGTCTTCATTATCCATATTTTTATTTTCTTCTCTTAAAGAGATAAATGTCTCTTTGACTTCGTTTATTAAATCGTCTAGTTTAAAGGCTCCCCCACTTCTGGTTTTAAATGGTTTATTATCTTTACCATTTACAGTTCCATAACCGACATGTTTTAATTCTTTTTCAAAAATATGAGATTTTTTAGCGGCTCTGAAAACCTGGGTAAAGTGCATGGCTTGACGAGAGTCAGCAACATAGATTATTTCATCTGGGTTATAATCTTTTTGTCTTTGATAAATCGTGGCTAAATCTGATGATGAATATAGGTAGGCTCCATTACTTTTTTTATAGATAAATGGTGGCATTTCATTTTTATCAGTGTCTTCTTTTACGTCGATAACTAATGCACCTTCGTCTTTTTTCAGAATATTTTGCTTATTTAGATAATCTGTTAATTCATCAAAGTATTTATATGCATCACTTTCTCCATACCAAAGGTCAAAGTCAACGGATAAGTATTTATAGATTCTTTTGATATCTTTAATTGAAACGTCACAGATTTTTTTCCAAAGAATTTGATAGTCTTTATTTCCTTCTTGAAGTTCTTTGGTTATTTGTTCACATTTTTCTTTGACTTCTTCATTTTCTTTACATAAACCACTTATTTTAGGGTATGTGACATTTAAGTAATTTAAATCAAATTCTATTTCTTCAGGTGTTTGATTTTGAAAATCATTTAAGATTCCATAAATTACTTGTCCCATCTGAAGGCCAATATCACCTAAGTGCACATCACTTATGGTTTTATTTCCTTGGAACTTTAAAAGGTTGTTTATAGCCTGACCTATAATAGCTGTTCTTAAGTGACCAACGTGCAGGGGTTTGGCAATATTGGGTCCGCCATAGTCTAAGACGATAGTTTGATTGCTTTCTTTTAAACCAAGTTTTTCATCGTCGTTTAACCGTTTTATATATTTACAGATGATTTCATCACTTAGGGTTAAGTTTAGAAAACCAGGGCGTGAGAATGAAACTTTTTTAAAATACTTAGAAAAATCATCTAGTGAATTTATTTCTTTTTCGAGTTTTTCACCAATCTCTACGGGTGATGTGTGATTAATAGCAGCTAGTTTAAATAAGTCATTACACTGAAAATCAACGCCTTCTATTTCAGATTTAGTTATTTTAGGGGTAATATTATACTCTTCTTTGATAAATACTTGTTTTAGTATTTCAGTTATTTCGTTTAGCATGTGTTTTTCCTCCTTTTTTAAATAAAAAAAGTCTTATAAACTAAGGACGAGTTTTCCCGCGGTACCACCTTAATTCATAGAGACTTTCTATGCAACTTTATCTTTAATGCAGATATACAAACAGCTTAACATAAGAGATGCGCTTCACAAGAGAATATTACTATGTTTACACTATCCATAGCTCACTTCAAATATTTTTTCTTATTACTGTTTCTCTTCTTTGCCTTGAATTAATTATAAATAATTATATTTGTTTTGTCAAATGTTTTTCATCAGGTACGTCAGGGATAATAACTACTAGTGTTTTAGGCTCTTTGACTAATGATGTTTTTTCAATACTATTTAAATATCTTTGAATTAGTGCTTCTTCAAACTTTTTATATTCTTCTTTTTTAGCTTCTGGTTCTTCCTTTGGTTCAAATATTTGAACAGGCAAGTAATTTAAATATATATCTTTATTTAAGAGGTATTCTTTTATAAGTTTATTTGCGTTAACAGAGTATTTCGTGTTATTTAAAATACGCTCTTTATTTTTATTAATCCAGGTTAAATCTTTTTGAATGTCGGCTTTTACTTTTTTATGATTATAAAATTTTGTTCCAAGAATCATCTTAGTAGATTTAGTTAAATTATTTAAAATAAGTTTTATCATTTCGTCAAAGTCATTATAATCGGCAATATAATTTTCAATGCCTATTGAAAGAAGATTCTTAATTATGTCAGATGATTTGGTTAATTCGGGATTTGCATAATTGACGGTTAAGAATTTGAGACGAAAGCTTTGATAAGGAAAAGATTTGTCGCTTAAGTAGCCATCTGAAATTATCGATTTGTATACTTCTAAAAGATTTGAAAGGTCATTTCTAGAAAATACTTGGTATTCTTCTTTTAATTTAATAGGTATCATCATGACTTCTTTACGAACACTTCCGTCTTGATTTCTCTCTTTAATTATTTTTTGAGCATCTTTGTTTCCTTTTTCAGCTAATAATTTTATTTTATCATAGTTTTCTTTAATCCATTTTTCAATAGAGGTTCCGTCTTCAAAAATGTGACATTTTCTTTCGGTATTAATTGATTTGACTTGATTATAAGATGCGGCTTCTCTTAGTTTATCTTCAAATTCGATTTCCGGTTCTTCTTCTTTAGCGATAAGAGAAAGCGTCATATAATCCAAAATGGCTTTAGCTTTTCGATTATCTAATGTGGCAAGTTCAGTTAAAATATATTTACAATTTTCACTTCTAAGCCAAGCATTCATAGATTTTCCATCGGTAAAATTTACTCTCTTTTCTTTAGGCTTTGGCAATTCATCATATTTTTGAAGATAAGAATATAGTTCACTGATACGGCGAAGATATTTAAAGTTGATCATAAGAATCCCCCCTTTTTCTAACGGTGTTTATTATACACAATATAATATTTTTGTCAATAAAAAAACCAGAAAATATTTAGTCGTTAATTTAATATTTACGCAAATAGCTAATTAGCTATTTTTTCGTATAAAAAAGGCTTATAGTAGGATAAGTAATACTAATAAGCCAAGAATTATTCGGTAGTAACCAAAAATTTTAAAGTCGTGTTTTTTAACAAAATTCATTAAGAATTTAATAATAAACATCGAAGTTATAAATGCTGTTATCATACCAACTAACAGGATTGTTAGTTCAGACGATGTAAAGTCTAAGCCAAATTTAACGATTTTAAGTAGGCTTGCACCAAACATAACTGGTATTGCCAAGAAGAAAGTAAATTCAGCCGCAACCGTTCTTGATACTCCTAAAAGCAGAGCTCCAACTATTGTCGCACCCGATCTTGATGTTCCAGGGAATATAGCGGCAATTAACTGAAATATGCCAATTAAAATTGCCGTATTGTAAGTTATTTCAGCTAGGGAATTGATTTTTGATTTTTTTCCTTTGTTTTTATTCTCAATAATTATGAATGCAATACCAAAGACGATTAAAGCAATAGCAACGCATATTGGATTATAAAATAGTTTAGTAAATATATCGTCAAATAGAAGTCCAACTATTGCGGCAGGGACGCAAGAAATAATTATTTTTATCCATAAATCGATAATATTTTTATCGATTTTTATTTTTTCTTTCTCTTTTTTTAGTGGCCAAATATTATTCCAAAAGATTATAACAACAGCTAATATAGCTCCTAACTGTATGACAACTTGAAACATTTCGTAAAATTCATCAGATACATCTAATTTAATAAATTCGTCTAGGAGAATCATGTGTCCTGTACTACTAATAGGAAGCCATTCAGTGATTCCTTCGACAATTCCAAAAATAATTGATTTAATTATTTCAAACATAAATATACCTCCATTAATTTTTATTTTAATTACTTTTACAGTATACCAAAACTGAAAACATTAGTAAATATTAAAATTCATGTATAAAAATTATGGAACTATGAAAATTTTATTTACATTCTATTTTCTCATTTTTCATAAGGTTAAAGTAGCGGATAGAATTTTTTCTAAGCTCAAATTCTCTTAATATATTGTCATCTAATTTTTGAACTTTAAGGTGATATTTAATTTGATATTCATCTTCGGTGTCTGCAGATATTTCTATTTTGATGTTTGGATTATCCGCATATTTTTGATTATAAGTATCCGAACTTTCTTTTATCGATTTAATTGTTTCTTTTCCTTTGTCATTTTTACTTTTATATGTTTTGGTTACAGTAGCATTTAAAATTTCGTCTTTATTGTTATAGGTGACTTTAGTACTTGTTTTGTCAGTTATGTTTTCACTAAATTTTTCCACTTTACAAGTTTCAGAAAAGTTTTCATTTTTAATACACCCGGTTAAGGTAATGGTTAGGATGATTAAAATTATTATTTTTTTCATTGGCAATCCTCAGGTTTGATTAAAGAAAGAGACACTTTATGTTTTTCAGGGTATATTTCGTCAACGTAACAATCTACTATATCACCAACACTAACTACTTCTGATGGGTGTTTGATGTATTTATTAGTAAGTTTAGAGATATGAGCAAGGCCATCGTTTTTGATTCCAATGTCGATGAAGGCACCAAATGGAGTAACGTTTCTAACTGTTCCTTGAAGTTTCATGCCGGGTTTTAAGTCTTCTAAATGAAGAACGTCACTTTTTAAGAGTGGTTTTGGCATATCGTCACGCGGGTCTCGGTTTGGCTTCTGAAGAGATTTGATAATGTCTTCTAAGGTATAGACATCAGTGTTTAGTTTCTTGGCATATTCAGCTATATCGATGTCTAATTTTTTATTGAATTCTTCGGTTCCAATATTTTTTAGGTCAAGGTTTAACAATTTTAATAGATTTAAAGTAATATCGTAACTTTCAGGATGGATACTGGTTGCATCTAGGATATTAGTACCTTCTGGTATTCTTAAGAATCCAATAGATTGAGTATAGGTTTTAGGGGTTAAGAGTTTTTTTATCTCTTCCCTATTTTGAAATTTTCCGTGATCACTACGATATTTTAATATTTTATTTATATTGGTTTTTGTTAAACCTGAGACATATTTTAGAAGTGAACTACTAGCTGTATTGACATTGACACCGACGTTATTTACAGATTTAGTTACAACAAAGCCTAAAGAGTCTGAGAGTTTTTTAGGAGCAACATCGTGCTGGTACATACCGACACCTATGCTTTCTGGGTCAATCTTAACGAGCTCGGATAGTGGGTCTTGAAGCCGCCTAGCAATGCTTATCGCACTTCTTTGCTCGACATGGAGGTCTGGATATTCTTCGATGGCAAGTTTACTGGCAGAGTAAACTGAGGCTCCGGCTTCGCTAACTAGAATATATTCAACTTTATGGTCTGCTTCTTTGATTGTATCTGCAACAAAGGCTTCGCTTTCACGAGAAGCTGTTCCATTACCGATAGCGATTATATCAATTTTATATTTTTTGATTAAATCGAGGAGAATTTTTTTACTTTTTTCTTTTTCGCATTTAGGTTCATGGGGATAGATAACAGAGATATCTAACATTTTTCCAGTTTCATCGACAACGGCAAGTTTACATCCGGTTCTATAGGCTGGGTCAAAGCCTAATACCATTTTGCCTTTCATTGGAGGCTGCATAAGTAAGTTTTCTAAGTTTAGACTAAAGTTTTTGGTGGCCTCGTCTTCAGCTTTTTCGGTTATTTCACTTCTGATTTCTCTTTCGACTGAAGGTTTTATCAATCTTTTATAGCTATCTTTTATTGCATTTTCGATAATGTAGTTATAAGGTGATTCTTTTTTTATTATTTTTTCTTTGAGATAATTTATTATATGTTCATCATCCATGTCTAGGTTTACAGTTATGACTTTTTCTTTTTCAGCGCGGTTAATTGCCATTATACGGTAAGCTTTGGCATATTTTATGTTTTCAGTAAAGTCATAGTACATTTCATATGTTTTGTTTTCATCGATGGCATTTTTCTTTAACTTGGTAACTAATTTACCATTATTATACATGTACCTTCTTATATATTTGCGGTAAGAAGCATTATCACTGGTCCATTCGGCGATAATATAAGAGGCTCCTTCAATAGCGTCTTCCTTGGTTTTAACGTTTTCGTTTAAAAATTTATCGAAGTTTATTTCTTTAGGATATGACATTATTAATTTAGCTAGTGGTTCTAGTCCATTTTTTATGGCTTCAGTGGCTTTAGTTTTTTTCTTTTCTTTGTATGGACGGTATAGGTCTTCGACTTCAACTAGTTTGGCGGCCTGCATTATTTTGACTTTTAATTCGTCAGTTAACAAACCTTTTTCATCGATTAATCTAATTACGTCTTCTTTTCTTTTTAAAAGGTTTTGACCATACTCATAAACTTCAGATATTTTTCTAATCTGTTCTTCATCTAAATTACCAGTTACTTCTTTACGGTATCTAGCAATAAATGGAATAGTGTTTCCTTCTTCTAATAATTTTAAGGTTTTGCTTACTTGAGTTTCTTTGATATTTAGGTTTTGAGCGATCTCTTTTATGATTTGTTCATTCATCTTGATTCCTACTTTCTATAGATAATTATACACATTGATTGACTTAAAGTAAATTAATGATTAATTTTTAAATAATGTTTCATATGCTTCAAACTCAGGCCAGTCTTTGATTTCTTTTTCGTATTTGCGGTCCATATACGGAAGACAGATGATAAAGTATTTAAGTGATGATAATTTGGTATTAATAGTTTTAGCTTTAGGTGTTTTGTATAAATAGTTTTTAGAGTTTTCTAAAATATATGGAATAAAATAAACTAGACCAATTAGAGGAATAACACCAAATGGAATGATATTTAAGAAGGCGGCGAGTAATTGAAGGTATATTTCAAATATCGCACTTTCTACATTCATTTTTTCCCAAGTTAGATTTGATACAAATGATATTATCATCAATATTATCCAAAAGGTTAGAAAGATGATTCCTTTTTTAGTGAAGAATTTTCTTTTAGAGATTAGTTTTTTATTTTTACAATCTTTTACTACTTCTCTTTCTAGTCTATCTTGATCAATTTTAGTTTTGTGAGTATCACAATTAACGATATATTTTTCGTTTAAAGTTAGTTTTTCGTTTCTTTCTTGTTTTTGATTAATTATTATGCGGGCTGATGTTAAAGCTTTATCAGTTAGTTTATAGTTTTTAATATAACTTAAAACTAATGGTGAACAATCCTTTATTATCTCTGATAGTTCTTTTTTCCTTTCTTGCATATTAAATTCATTGATTATATATGTTTCCTTCTTTTTATATTTTTTTCTGTATACGATATAGAAAATATACATTATAAGAAGAATAAAAGTTAGAGGTATTTTTAAGATAAGGTCTAGGATGATTTTAGCTAGCATAGTTATAATGAACAGGAGAATGTTTGGGTCATAACTAGAGATAAAATCAAAAGTGTCAACTAAATAATTTGTATCAAAATTAGTTATTAGCGTGTATATTATAAATAGCCAAAACAGGATATTTATAGTTATTTCGATTATTTTAATCATTATTTTTTTGTTTATTTCTTTATCCATAATTCGTCCTACTTTCTTCATTAATCTTATCATATATTAATATTTACTTCTAGTATTATCGTTTATTAAAGATGCTTTTTTGATTATTTTAAAGCCGTATTTTTCTTTTAGATTGTCAATAGTTTTATCGAGGTTTTTGGTTTCTTCACGCTCTTCTAGATTTTCAAACAAAGATACTTGGTGATTTACTTCGTCCTTTAGTCCATCTAGTCTAACTCCAATTAATCTGATGCCGTCGTCAACTTTCATCTCATCTAAAACTTCTTTAGCGGTTTCATATATTTCTTCTGTGATGTTTGTGGCATTGACAAGTTTTTTTTGATGAGAGAAACGTTTAAAGTATTTATTTTTTAAGGTGACAACGACAACAGAGGCGTATTTATTTTGCTTTCGAAGTCTAATAGTCACGTTTTCCGATAAAGCAAGGAGATACTGATGAAGTTCTTCTTTGCTAAAGATATTGTGATTTAAGGTTGTTTCATTACCTATTCCTTTAGGGGGTTCAATACTGCTTTCGACGATGTCACTTCCTCTACCCCAAGCTGAGTTTATTAAATCATCGGTCATGTTTTTAAAGATTGGTTTTAGTTTGTTCTTATCAGTTAAGGCCAATTCTTCAACTGTATTTATATTTAAGTTTTTTAGTTTGATGGCAGTTTTTTTGCCAACCCCAAATAATTCATCGATTGGTAAGGGCCACATTTTAGTTTTTATTTCGGTTTTAAATAATGTGTGAACTTTATCCGGTTTACTAAAGTCAGAAGCCATTTTAGCACATAATTTATTATTTGCAATTCCAACATTAACCGTAAAGCCTAAGGTTTTCTTTATTTCATTTTTTATATTGTAGGCAAATTTTAAAGGATTACCATAAATATGCATAATCGGAGTATAATCGATGAAACATTCATCAATACTCATCTTTTCTAAATCTGGTGTATATTTACTTATTAAGCTAAAAAGGGCATTCGACATTTTTTTATAATATGAAAATTCTGGAGGATAGACTTCCAAATACGGGCATTTTTTCTTGGCATTATAGATTGTTTCGCCAGTGACGACACCTTTCCTTTTAGCAAGTGGAGATTTAGCTAAAACAATTCCACTTCTTTGTTTTTCATCACCACCAATAATGGCGTATGTTTTTCTTAAATCTTTTTTCCCTTCTTTAACCATTTTAGTAGCAGTCCAAGAAAGAAAAGCATTATTAACATCGATGTGCATGATAATTTTATCCATTAATACCACCTGTATTTATTATAACACAAACATATTTTCGAATATGAAAAAACCATGAAAAATGTGAATTTCATAGTTTTTAGATGTTTATTATGTTTACTGAAGAGACTTAATTTTTTCCTTAGAAAGACCAGTTACTTCTGATATTTTTTGAATACTGTCCCCAACTTTTAGCAAATTCTTAGCTGTTTCGATTAGATTATTTTCTTTGTCACCCTTTTCACTACGTGCTTTTATTTATTCTACATCACTTGCTAATTTCTTTTTTATTTCAATTTTTTAAAAATATGAGAAATCTATGAAGTTTACTTGTTTCATAGGTCAGAATGTTGACAAAGCAAATTCAAAATAAAGCGAACTCACATTGTCAACAGCTTGATATTGAAATATTTAATTTCAATTTATTTTAAAATTAATTACTGCAGGCGTTTGGGTCATCATATTCATAAGAAAATTGATTATTACTTTCTTTAATGTTGACGCCGGTATTTAAATTGAAGTTTTCACCTGTCAATGGATTTTCAATGTCGCCATCTTGAAGAAAGCCTTCTTCTTGGAGTTCTGATAAGGTGATGTTGTATGTTCCACCGCTATTTATAATCAATGTTTCGGTTTGATAAACGTTTTTATTGGCATAGTTTCTGGCGGCCCGTTCAAACGATGTTACTTGGTCTTGACATAATTTTTGGTTATTTTCGATTATCGTTCTTTGGACTAAGGGAACTGTTATCATACCTATGATTCCTAAGATAACAATTACGCCTAATAGTTCGACTAATGTAAATCCTTTTTTCATGTTCCTCACCTATTTTCATTATATAGTATTTGTTTTTAATAATCAAGGATGTTATAATACTTCTGGAAAAGGAAGGTTTGTATGAAAAAAGTAGAATTACTCGCTCCAGCTGGAAATATGGAAACACTCCTTGCGGCTATTAAAGGTGGATGTGATGCGGTCTATTTAGGAGGTAAAGCTTTTGGAGCAAGAGCTTTTGCGAAAAATTTTGATGATGAAGAATTAAAAAAAGCTGTAAAGCTTTGTCATTTGTATGGAGTTAAGATATATGTTACGGCAAATATTTTAGTTTATGAAAACGAGATAGAAGAGTTTTTAAATTATTTAAAATTCTTATACGAAATTGGAGTCGATGCAGTTATTATGCAGGATCTTGGAATGATATCTTTAGTTCACAAGTTAATTCCTGGGCTTGAAATTCATGCGTCAACGCAAATAAATTGTCACAATGAGGAAAGTTTTAATTTTTTAGAAAAAATTGGAGTTTCAAGAGTTGTTTTAGCACGAGAAATGACTTTAGATGAAATAAAAAATTTGGGCAAAAGCATGGAAATCGAGGTTTTTGTTCACGGAGCTTTATGTGTTTCTTATAGTGGAAATTGTTTGTTTAGCAGTTTGAATGGGGGCAGAAGTGGTAATAGAGGGATGTGTGCAGGTTCGTGCCGGCTTCCTTATGATTTATTAAAGGATGGCGAACTAGTTAAGGAAGATGGAAAATATTTACTTAGTACGAAAGATTTGTGTTTGGCTTCTAATTTAAAAGAGGTTTTGGATTCAGGTGTTTCCAGTTTAAAAATTGAAGGTAGAATGAAAAGCCCAGAGTATGTGGGTTATGTAACACATGTTTATAGAAGACTTATCGATGAGTATTATAAAAATGGTAATCCCCAAATTAAAAGAAATGAAATTATTAATTTAAAAAAGCTTTTCAATCGGACGTTTACGTCAGGTTATATGTTTGATGAAAGCATTTATAATATAAAATCGCCTAATCATTTAGGAAGTCATTTAGGTGAAGTTATAAAATTTGATAAAAGGCGAATTTATATAAGATTAGATGACGATTTGTGTCAGGAAGATGGCATAAGATTTACTTTGGAAAATAAAGGAATGATAGTCAATAAGCTTTATGACGAAAAAGGTCTTCTTAAAAATATGGTAAAAAAAGGTAATGTGGCCGTAGTTGATAATAAGGTTAATTTGAAAAAGAAATCTTCAGTCAATAAAACAATTGATACCCTGCTTTTAAAGGAAATAGATGATATAAAAATGCCTAAAATAAAGATAGATATGAAGGCTCTTGCTTTGGAGGGCAGACATTTGAGAGTATCTATCAGTGATGAGATACACGAGGTTACAAAAGAAGGTCCTATGTTAGAGAGAGCTTTAAAGTATAAAATGAATAAAGACGAAGTTAGAGAAAAATTATGTGCGATGGGAAACTACCCTTTTATAGTAGATAATTTTGAGATTGAGATGGATGATGTGTTTATTCCTGTTAAATTCTTAAAAGATATTAAAAGACAGTGTGCGGATGAGCTCATAAATAAAAGATGTGAGGTTCATAATAAGGTGACATTTGATTATAAAAAGCAGGATATCGAGGAAGATGATAAAAATAAAATTTCAGTTTTGGTTAGAACAGAAGAACAACTTAAATGGATTTTAGATAAGGATGTAAGAATTTATACGGAAGATTTTAATTTATATCAAAAATATAAAGATTATGATATTTATTATAAGCTTCCGCGAATTATGCATAAGTTTCCGGAGTTTAGGAATGAGAAATTACTTGTAAGTGAGATTGGAAGTTTATATAAATATGCTCACGACAATAAAATTATAGGTGATTATCCACTCAATATAGTTAATGGTGAAACAGCTTTACTTTTAAAGAAAATGGGATGTGACATTGTCACTTTATCACCAGAGGTACCAAATATAGATGATGTTAAAAAACATGTAAAAAATACAGAGACTATTGTTTATGGTAGATGTGATTTAATGATTTTAAAAGATTTTTACGATAAGGATAATGGACTTAGTTTAAGAAATAATATGGGTGATAGCTTTCCAATTATAAATGGCGATTATACAACAATTTTGCACCACGAAAATATAGAAAGAATGGCGCAAGGTAATATTAGAATTTTACTTTACGACGAAGGTAAGGAAGAGTCTTTAAAAATTATCGAAAAAAATAAGAAAAATTTTAATTAGTTTTTCTTATTTTTATGTTCATAAAAGTTATATTCATAAAAATTAATTGACGAAATAAAAGGATATTTTTTAATTTAATATAGATTTTTCGACAATGATTATTTTGGTTTTGGATAGTTTTTCGGTCAATTTATCTTTAATTTTATCATAGTATGAGGTTTTAGATAATTTAGTTAAGCAGTCTTTAATTAAGGATATATTCGTCTCTGGTTTTTTTAAGTAAATATATATGAGTTCTTCATAAGCATTTGGAATTCCTTTTTGGGCGGATAGTTTAAAATATTCGATAGCTTTATTTTCATTTGGCTCAAGTCCTAATTCAAGGTTCCCTTCAAGATAGAAATATTTAGCTAGATTAAATGGGGCCCAAGGGTTTAAGAGTTCTAAGGGAACGTCTAGAGAAATATTATAATAGTTAAAAGCTTTGGAAAGATTTTTTTCGGGATAAAGGCCAAGACGGTAATACTCCCCTACTTTGTTACATGCCCAGCTTTCTTCTAATTCCGCACTTTTTAGATAGTAGTTAAAGGCGGTTTTTCGGTCACCTTTTTGTTCATAATATTTGCCTAGGTTATTAAAGGCATATACATAATTATGAGAAGCTGCTTTATGGAAATAGGTTAAGGCTTTATCTTCATCTGTTTGATGGTTTGGATTTTGAGCCGTTAAGTAACAAGTACCTAAGGTATTGATGGCGGCTGTACTGCCAAGGTTTTCAGCTTTTTTCAAATATTTAAAGCCTTCTTCGATACTTTCTTCTTTATCACTAGTAAGTTTTCCTTCGAGAAACATTTTGGCGATAAGCCATGTCGCTCTTGGGTGATTTTTTTCTTCGGCAACTTTTAGGTATTTATAGCTTTCAATATAACGAGGGCTACCTGTCATGGTTCCTTTATATTCCATTTCTCCTAGTTCGAATGAAGCATAGGGGTTACCTTCTCTTGAAAGTTTTTTTATGGAATAGGTATAATTGATTCCATCTTGCATTTGGAGTTTCAACATTTTCTCAAGTTCTTTGACAGAGATATTCGTATCGTTTAAGATGTTTTCGACAAGTTCATAACGATTATCATCGATATAGATGGGCTGGGGTTTAACAAGAATGGCATAGGTAAGAATTTTCTCTAAGACTTCATAATAGTTTTTTTGGACAATTAATTTATTTATTTCAGAGGTAAGGGTTCGCGGAACTGATATATCGTTTTTGGCTAAGTTATATAGATCTAAACAAAGTTTTGATACTTGGGGACTTTGGGTTAGGTATTTTTTTACTTCCTCTTTATTTTCTAAGGTTTTAATGTTTCCTTCTAATATATTTATAATATTTATAGCAACATTTTCAAAGTCTTTGTAACCGTTTTTTTCAAAGGTTTGATAGATATTTTTATAGTCCGGACCAATACTACGGTAACCTATGCAATAGTTGTTGACAGTCGAGTCACTAATGGTGTCAATGTTAAAAAGAGCACAAAAGATATCTGTTTGACCAGCAAATATTTTACTGACAGAATTGTTTTTTATAATTCGGCAAATATTTCCTAAGGATAATTGATTATCATTATTATTTAGTTTTAAATATTTTCGCATTTTTACCTCCTACGGCCTTGGATGTTTAATGAGGTTTCAATTGTTTTGTCATAGTATATTTGAAAATCATCACCAATATATCCAACATAACCATTGAAACTCATTAGTTTTTTTTCTAGCCTTTTAGAGCTCAAGAGCGTACTAGCGATAAGTTTTTTTTGACTTTCATTTTTAAATTTCGTTAAATCATTTTCGGATAAAATGAAACTTCTTCTAATTACGTCTTCTCCTTGACTATTTTGAATTATATCGAGATAACAAAATTCGCCTAAGTTTTTTTTCTTTCTATCTGATGGAGTGATTAGAAAAGATGTTCCGTCTGTTCTAGTAAAGAGGTTATATTTGGTTTTAATTTCGGCAGGCTTGGGCCCGATATAACCTTCATTAGTAATAGCTTTTTCAATATTGGAAATGGTTAAACCATCTTTAGGAAGAATTTGATTTGGCAAATAAACTACTACTAGTTTGCCAAAAAGGTCAATGTAATATTTTGTATATTTATCCCCTACTTCAGTAATATAATATTTAATTTTCTTTCCTTCACTATTTTCAAATGTTTTTAAAGAGAATGTTTTGGTTAACTCTTCACTGACATTTTGAAGGTGAGCTTTTAATTCTTCATCAGTAAATGGAGTTAAGGTAAAATTTATCTCTTCTTGTTCTTCGTCTAGATTGTGGTGCTTATTTTCATAAAATTTTGGGTCTCGACCAAAACATCTAAAGGTACAGCGATTATTTTTTTTATTGAAGCATTCCCAAGTTAAATCAATTCCTCTGTATTCACCATCTAGTTTTACTATATTCCACGCATGATGATTTCGTTTGTTTTGGTAGTAACATGGTATTCCCAATCTATCCATTTCTTCTTTAAATGCTAAGGCAAATCCTACGCAAACAAGTCGGTTATAAAGCATGCCTGAGAGTGATCTAATTACTTCATAGGTGTTTCCATCGATTTGTTCATATTTAGATTCACCTTCATATCGGTAATGATACATTTCTGTCATGGTTTTATAGACATATAAACTTTTTTCAGTATCATCCCAAGTCGGACGAATTTTACTTTCTATTTGTTCAAACTGTTTGATAATAGATGATAAGACTAGTGGACTCATAATGGTTCTTTTGATGTAATAAGGATCTCGATACTTAGATATTTTAAGGTAATCGAGACCTCCTAGAATACTGAATATGGCTTTGCTTTTTGATATTTTACTAATTATTTTACTGTCTTGACCAGCGGTATTTAACATGATTAAAAATTTTTTATTACCTGAATTATTGAGCATTTCGACGTCATCTTCAGTTATTTTTCCAGTTACAATGTAAGGGGCGTAGGTGCTAGATATTTTTAGGTCATGATTATAATATTTAAATTCAGCCATTAGTTTACCTCCTTATAGACAAAGTTATTGTTTTCTTCTAAAACGATTATTTTATATGGAAGGTTATTGAATACTTTTTCATTTGATTTATACATTTCATAAGAAATTATCAATTTTTCAGTGATGATGTTATTTAAAAAGTTTAAATTTTGAAAACTAGCTTTGGCGATGTTTAACGTACTTGCGACAAGTTTAATATCTGGCATACAGATGTTTGCCAAGGTGATGTTACGAGCTTTGATAATATCTAAATTATCAGTTTTAATGTCGGTATTATCGATAACTAGAGTTTCGAGATTTAAATTTTCGATTAACTTTTCGGTTCCTCCGATTACTTCGCAGTTTAGAAGATATAGTTCTTTAAGATTTTTTAATTTTGTCAAAATGGACATTGCGAGAAAATCTAGGATACAATTTTCAAAATATAGAGTTTCAAGGTTTAGAAAGTTTAATAGTTCACTATAGTCGACGTTTAAAATTTCTCCTGATATAGAGAATTTATCGATGATAAGTTTTTTTATTTGTGGAAGTTCTTCCCTATTTATATTATTAAGCATACTGTTTATACTATCTGTTTTGAAGGTCATAATTTCACTCTCCTTAGTTTAATTTTATCATAAGTAAGTATTTAAGTAAATCAGCGTGTGAGTATTTCGTGGGAATTTGCATGTTTTTGCGAAGAATACACATAGTGGATATTTTTGATGAGAAAATCTATAATGAACTAGAAGGGAGAATTTGTATGAAAAAGTTTTGGAAAAATTATAAGCAAACAATATTACTTGTTTTAGCTATGATTATCGGAGCGATTTGCGGACTTATATTTAAGGAGGATGCATCCTTAGTTAAACCGCTCGGAGATTTATTTTTGAATTTACTATTTATCGTTATTGTTCCACTTATTTTCTTTACAGTGACAACAGCCGTTGCAAAAACTAAACAACCGAAAAGATTTGGAAAGATTATGGTAATGACGATTATCGTTTTTGTGGTTACTTCACTTATTGCCGTGGCAGCTGGTTTTATCGGAACTAGTATTACGAGTCTGGTAGAACCCGGTGACAGTAAAGAGATTAGAGAGATGTTTGACTCTGGGGTAACAAATGATACAGAGTTAAACGTTTTAGAAAGTACTGTTCAGTTAATCAGTGTCGATGATTTATCTAAGTTATTTTCTAAGGAAAATGTAGTTGCCGTATTACTTGCATCTGTTTTAGTAGGTCTTTCTATTAGAATGAGTAAAGATAAAGGTGAAAGTCTTTTAAAGGTTTTAGAAAGCGGGAAAGATGTTACTTTTAACTTTATCAAGTTAATTATGTATTATGCCCCTATCGGTATTGGGTGCTACTTCGCATCATTTGTCGGAACTTTTGGAGCAAGTATTGCTTTAGGTTTCCTTAAAACGTTTGTTTTATATTTGATAATTGCTTTAATATTTTATTTTGGAGTTTACAGTTTATATGCATTTATTGCGGGGGGCAAGGAAGGATTTAAAAGATTTTGGAAGAATATTTTACCTTCAACATTTACAGCTTTAGCTACATGTTCTTCAGCTGCATGTATTCCAATTAACATCGATTCAGCTAAGAAGATGGGGGTACCTGAAGATGTAACAGAAACAGTTATTCCCCTAGCAACTAATTTACATCAAGATGGTTCTTATATCGGAACAGTATTTAAGATTATGTTTTTAGTTTCTCTATTCGGAACTAACATAAGCGATCCTGGAACTATTTTAGAAATGGTATTTGTCACTTTGATTGCCACACTGCTTATAAGCGGGGTTCCAATCGGAGGTGGAACTATTTCTGAAATGATGATTATAACTATGCTTGGATATCCAGTAGTCGCACTTCCAGTACTTACAATGGTAGCAACAGTAATAGATGCTCCAGCAACTATGCTTAATGCAGTTGGGGATACTAGTTGTTCACTTTTAGTCGCAAGAGGTGTCGATGGTAAAAAATGGCTTAAGAATAAAAATTAAGCCTTTTTTGTATGAAAAATCAACAATAAAAAGTTAAGCTCCTAAAACTTAACTTTTATTAACAAACACATTATTTAAAATTTTATTTTGGAATAACACTACTTGTACCACATACATTAAACATAAGTTCTACATTAGCATCTTCTCTTATTATCCAATTTGGACCAGCATATATAGTAGTGAGTTGTTTATCCCCACTAAACATCAATGACATATCTGTTACTTTTCTTGTATCAAAACTACTTAAATCTAACTCTCTTAATTCAAGACAATTATTAAACATTTGCTTCATATTTGTAACATTATCCGTGTAAAAAGTACTTAAATCTAAACTTTTAAGTTTATGACAGTTTGCAAACATTAGACTCATATCTGTTACTTTATTTGTATAAAAATTATCGCCAAAATCAATATTTATTAATTTTCCAGCGCCAGCAAACATACCTGCCATATTTGTAACTTTTGACGTGTTAAAACTACTTAAATCAAGATTAGTTAAGTTAGTACATAAATTAAACATCCATGCCATCGTTGTAACATTACTAGTATCAAAGCCGCTTAAATTAACTGTTTCTAAAGCAGAATTTTCTGAAATCATTCCGCCCATATTAGTTACATTAGAAGTATTAAAACTACTTAAGTCTAATGAAGTTAAATTAGGATTTTTTCTAATCATGCATTGCATATTAGTAACCTTTGTAGTATCAAAATTGTCATTAAATATTATTTCCTTAACATTTGTAAATCCATCAAATAAATAACTGGAGTTAGGGTTAGCAACTACTCCTCCATCGCCACCTATATATAATTTATAATATCCTTCGTTTTCTGTATCATTTACTATCCAAGCCATGACACTTTCATCTTGTCTTTCTGATACATCCCAGCTTTGAACTGCTTCTGATGGGACATTTTTATTATTCAAAACTTCAATTGATGTTATTTTTTCGCGGTATTCATCACTATGATAATCTAACTGTGAATTTGCCATATAGCTTCTCATTAGGTTTGTTTCGGCTGGCAAAACTTCACCCTCATCAGTTGTTCCGGCTTGAACATAATCTAAAGTTATTTCTAAGTTACTTGTTAAATTACTTGGCTGAATTTGTACTTCTGAATTATATTCAACGTCTACTGTAAATGTTGTAGTTCCTTTAGCTTTTAGAGTATCACCTTGTTCAATGCCATTAATTGTAAATATTATTGCTTCATTACTACTATCTGTTTTCTCTATTGTTTTTAGGACTGCATCAATACTTCCTCTATTTTCAACTGTTACGGTATACCTCATTTTATCACCTGGTGAATATAAGTTGGTTGAAAAGTTAGCTGTAGTTTCAGTATGATTTGGTGTTTCAGCATCTGTTGGTGTTCCGTTTATTACCTGACTTTGGATATTCGTAATTAAGACTTTCCACTCACTTGTGATATTACTTGTTCCTTTAATATTAAGCTGCGTCCTAAAGGCGGCATATCCTACTGCCATTATTAAAAGTACTCCGCAAAGACCTAATATTATATAATTTCTTTGTCTTCGATTAAATCTTTGTCTCATATATAAATCTCTCCTCCTCTACAATATTAATTTAACACAGAGAAAAGATGATTACAATACTTTTACCGGACATTAAAAACGTAAAGTGGCACAATTATTCTAGTGGTGAAAATGTATGGCAACTTTTAAAAGAGAGTTTAATTTTGATAAGAATATCAAGGCAGTTGTGTCAAATAATATTAGAAAATACAGAAAGGAAGCTGGTATTACTCAAGAACAACTGGCTGCCGACATTGGGAAGTCATATGATTTTGTCAGAAGGCTCGAATTTAAGAAAGGAGCAATTGGCTGTTCACTCGATACAATATATAAAATATCTGTTGTTTTAGGACAACCTACTTCGAAATTTTTTGAGGATTAATATCCTTTTTTGTTATAATATATTTTAGAGGTGTTTAGATTGAGAGTACTTAGTATAAAAGAACCTTATGCAAGCCTTCTTAAAAATAATATTAAACATATTGAAACAAGGAGCTGGAAGACAAATTACCGAGGTGAAATTTATATTCATGCAAGCATGAGAATAGATAATGATTATTTAAAAAAAGATGGATTAGATAAATATGTAAATAAAGATAATTTTAAATGTGGATATATTATCGCCAAAGCTAATTTGATAGACTGCATATATATGGATGATGATTTTTTAAAGAAAATTAAAAAGAATAAGTTAGAATATTTATGTGGCGATTACAGAATAGGAAGATATGCTTGGGTTTTAGATAATATTGAGCCTATCTTTCCTATTTTTGCTAAAGGACATTTAGGTATTTGGAAGTATAATGAATAATTTTCTCTAGATTATAAGAGAAAATTTTGTCCAAAATATAAAATGATTTTTGTCCAAAACGTAAAATAAAAGTTTACAAATTATATTTATTGATTTAACTTTAAAGCAGAAATTAGTGGTATAAAATTGTAAATATCTAGATATTCATAAAAAAAACGACTAACGCATTAGTCGTTTTAATAATTTGCTTTCACGTAATGGTTTCTTATTCTCTTTCATTTTTATTATTTCGGCATCACTTATTTTATCGTTTCCTAAAGTATTATTTAGCTCTTCTAAATCTGCAGTTGCATCCATTTTGCTAACTATTCTTGAATCTTCCATTCTAATAACAGGTAAGGCAGAAATTTCTGGTAAATCTTGTTCTGAATTTTGAGAAATTTTAATGTGTCCGTAATTTTCTGGATATTTCCAATTAGCATTATTATACATATGTAACCCCCAAATAGCGATAGAAGCTGAGAACATTGAATTGTTAATGGATATGACGTTATCATCTTCTTTTTTATCTCTACTTATGGTACCAATTGGACGAACACTTAAGTTCTTTAAAGATTTTGGTATGTCACCTGTATTTTGATAAAGATAAGCGCCATAACTTCCAGCTCTATGGAAATAATGATTAAAATCAGTTCCAGCAACATATAGGGCATATGAATGATCGTCAATATTGTATTCGGTATCTAATAAGCTCATATTTTGAGCCATTCCAACTGCTGCAATATTAGTTTTAGTAAAAATATTTTCTCTTTCAGTTGTGTGCCATGTTGTAATAATATCATCTGATTTAACGGCAATAATTTCTCTATATTTATTTAAATAATATACATCGCCGTTTGAACATTCTACAGTAGTAAATGGTTTGAATAATTCTGTTTTATCTTTGATTATATCGATGATTATATCGATGGTGGCAATAATTTCTCTATATTTATTTAAATAATATACATCGCCGTTTGAACATTCTACAGTAGTAAATGGTTTTAATAATTCTGTTTTATCTTTATCATCTTCATCATTTTGGATAACTGTGTCCGAAATAGTAACAGATGCTGGGACAGAATACATATTATTGAAGATTTTTTCATTCATAATGTGTAAATCATCATATTTATCGTTTTGTATTAATGAAATTGGAATGGTTGGTAGCTGATATACAACTTCTTTATACCAGTTATAATTTGGGACAGTAATGGTAAACTTTTCGTTTTCTATGATATAATTTGAATTACTCTTGGATATTTCACCAAAGTATTTAATAGGAAGTTCTGGATAAGCACTTGGCATAAAGATAGCTCCTGATGCAGATATATCACCTTTTATAGAGCATCCTTGTGATTCTAACCATATTTTAAAAAACTCTTCTTGTTGTTCTTTTGATAAAGCATCAACTTGTTCTTGATATATTCCTCTATAAGAATTTATTCTTCGAATTTCCTTTTCATAATCTTCTTCAGGATTTTTTGAAGGTGTAAGATTAATGTTTGGTCTATTTGTAGTGAGTACTCCATAATTATTAAAGCGTTTTAAAGAAATCGCTGAACCATATAAACCTTTAACATAGATAGCATCACTTTTTATAAATTTGACATCTTTTTTGACATCTTTAAAATCCTCAAATGTTGGAAACTCCATATCTTTGGCAACAGCGACAACAGCACAATTATTATGGTTAAAGATAACTGATTTACCACATTTATGCCATGTATTAATTACACCATCTTTTTCATAAGCAACAGCTTCATATCTATCACTTACGTAAAATATTCCGTCTTGCATAGAAATAGTATTATAGTTATTTTTTAAATATTCTTTTAATTCATCGTAAAAACTCATATATTTTTCCCCCTTTTTTTTAAGTTGAGCTATATTATAACACAAAAAATTATATTGTCAAATTTACACTAATCAATTTTTGGAAGGATTATAATTAATTACTTTTTAGAACTAATTTTTGGTATGAAAATTAGTTTTTATTTTTGAGAAAAAAGTGAAAGATTTTTCTTTTGGTAAAAATAATAAGTTTACATCATATATTTAAGTGGTGATATATAATGTTTTTTAAAAATATTCACAGTAGAATGAAAATAGCTTTACTGATAATTACCTTCGTCTTTATCGTAATTATTGCAAGAGTATTTTATATTCAAGTTATCGATTATAAGAAATTAAATAATTATGCGAGTAATTTATGGAGTCGTAATTTGCCTATTAAAGCAGACCGAGGGTTAATATATGACCGAAATGGGATTATTTTAGCCGATAATATTACAACTACTTCCCTAGTTTTGATTCCTAATCAGATTAAAGACAAAAAAGAAGTAGCTCAAAAACTTTCAGAGATACTAGGGGTTAGTTATGAAGATATGTATAAACATGTAAATAAAAAAACTTCAATCGAGAGAGTTCATCCTGAGGGAAGACAACTTTCATATGAGGTTGCCGATAAAATTAAAAGTTTAAAATTAGATGGGGTTTATTTGGTTAAAGAGTCTAAAAGATCTTATCCATATGATACTTATCTCGCACATACTTTAGGTTTTGTTGGGGTCGATAATCAAGGGCTTAGCGGGCTTGAACTTACTTATGACAAATATTTAACTGGTGAAGATGGGGCGATTAAATATTATAGTGATGCGAAAGGAAACAGGCTTAAATTAAACGAAGTTTACCAGCAACCACAAGATGGAATGAATATTACTTTAACGATTAATAATGAAATTCAAGCTTCGCTTGAAAGAGAGCTGGATAACGCAGTTACGAAATACGATCCGGATAGAGCTATTGGGATTGTGATGAATCCAAATAATGGGGAAATATTGGCGATGAGTGCGAGGCCAAATTTTTCACCTAGTAATTATCAGGATTATAGTTTAGAGGAAATTAATCGTAACTTACCCATTTGGGCAACGTATGAACCCGGTTCAACTTTTAAGATTATAACTTTAGCGGCGGCTTTAGAGGAAGGTAAGGTCGATTTAGACAAGGATACTTACAATGATTCTGGTAGTATAAAAGTTGAAAATGCAACTTTACATTGTTGGAAACATGGTGGTCATGGACATGAGACTTTTTTGCAAGTGGTTGAGAATTCTTGTAATCCCGGATTTGTCGTGTTAGGTCAAAGACTTGGAAAAAATACTTTATTTAACTATATAAATAAGTTTGGTTTTGGTAAGAAAACGGGAATTGATTTAAACGGTGAAGGTACAGGAATTATATTCGATTTAAATAAAGTCGGGCCGGTGGAACTGGCAACAACAGCTTTTGGTCAAGGGGTATCAGTTACCCCTATTCAACAAATTACAGCTGTTTCAGCAGCGATAAACGGAGGAAAATTATATAAACCATATATCGTCAAGAGTATTAACGAGCCAGAAACTAATACGGTAATTCAAGAGAACAAGAAGACACTCGTCAGGCAAGTTATAAGCGAAAAAACTAGTGCGGAAGTAAGACGGGCATTGGAAAGTGTCGTTGCAAATGGAAGTGGTAGGACGGCTTATATCGATGGTTACCGGGTCGGAGGAAAAACAGGAACGGCTCAAAAGGTCGAAAATGGACATTATTTAGACAACAATTATATTTTGTCGTTTATCGGATTTTTACCGGCTGATAATCCACAAGTTGTCGTTTATGTGGCAGTAGATAACCCTAAGGGAACGGTTCAATATGGCGGGACAACGGTTGGTCCGATTGCTAAGGCGGTTTTAAAAGATTCGATTAAGGCCCTTAATATCAAAAGAAGAGATGGTGGAATGGATAAGAAATATAAATGGCCTGATCCGAAGACAAAAGAAGTTGCGGATGTCGTGGGAATGGGTGTGGAAGAGGCAAAGGCGGAACTTGAAGGACTTAATGTGATTATCGAAGGTAATGGTGATAAGGTTATTTACCAATCACCAGAGGCAGGAGTAAAACTCGATGAGGGTGAGACAGTAAGGCTTTTTGTAGAGTAATTTTTAAGGAGCTGATGACATGTTAATTCTGACAAAATCGATAATGGCAATGATGATAGGTTTTATTTCAGCAGTTTTACTCGGCCTTATTTTACTACCTATTTTAAGAAAATTACACGCAAATCAAACTATAAGTAAATGGCTTGCAAGAGAGCATAAGGCAAAACAAGGGACGCCGACTATGGGCGGGCTGATATTTATAATTCCTTCGGTTTTGGTGATGATGATTTTAGTGTTTACTGGTAAGGCTGAGTTTAATTATACTTTAGGAATTATTTTATTTACATTTATAGGTTACTTCTTAATCGGATTTATCGATGATTTTCTAATTATTAAAAGACATAATAACAAAGGCCTTACGAAAACGCAAAAGTTTACGATGCAGGTAATTGTCGCGATTATATTTTTCTACTTATTTATGAAAGGTGAAAACGAACCTTTACTTTGGATACATTTTTTACATTTCAAAATGAATATAGGCTGGCTTTATGGGGTTTTTATATTGTTTGTTTTAGTTGCCAGTAGTAATGCGGTTAATTTAACTGATGGTTTAGATGGGCTTGCCGGAGGGCTTTCGGTTATCGCATTTTTGACTTTTGGGATTATATCGTGGAATACAGATTGGCTTTTAGGCTACGCTGACATTTCAATTTTCGCCTTTTTACTGACAGGTAGTCTGCTTGGATTTCTTATTTTTAATACGAATAAAGCTAAGGTTTTTATGGGCGACACTGGTTCTCTTTGCCTTGGAGCAACACTTGGAGCTTATGCAATTATGACAAGACATGAATTGCTTTTAATAGTCATTGGTATTGTATTTGTAATTGAAACATTAAGTTGTATGATTCAAATTTTTGTTTTTAAATTAACTGGCAAAAGAGTTTTTCCGATGACGCCAATTCATCACTCGTTTGAGAAAAAAGGAATGAAGGAAGCAGATATTGTAAAAATGTTTTGGACAATCGGTTTAGTAGCTTCGATGCTAGCACTAGTATATGGGGTGTGGTTATGAAAAAACTAGATATATCTCTATTTATAGCAATTATTATTATTTCATTATTTGGGGTTTTAATGGTTTATTCTTCTTCTTCGGTTTGGGCTGAATACAAGTTCGATGATTCTTTTAAGTATTTAAAGAGTCAAGGAATATTTTTAATAATCGGAATAGTTATGATGTATTTTGTAAGTAAAGTAAATTTTGAGGTTTACTATAAACATACAAACAAGATCTTTGGAATTGGATTTATCTTACTTATTTTAGTTTTGTTTTTAGGAACAGAGAGAAATGGTAGTAAAAGTTGGTTTGGAATAGGTTCTTTTGGAGTTCAGCCTAGTGAATTTATGAAACTGGCAATGGTCATTTTTACAAGTAAATATTTATATAATAACAAGAGAGATATTAATAATATTAAAAAGGGAGTTATTCCAATCCTTCTTACTACCCTACTTATATTTGGTCTTATAATGTTACAACCAGATTTTGGAACAGGGGTTATCTTAGTCGTTGGGGTTATCGCTTTACTTTTTGTCGGCGGGGTTGATTTAAAATTTTTCTTAAAGATATTTTTACTTGGAATAGCAGGAATCGTCGCTTTAATAATGGCCGCTCCTTATAGGCTTAAACGAATTTTATCGTTTTTAAATCCGTGGAGTGATCCATTGGGCAGCGGTTTTCAAATTATTCAGTCACTTTATGCGATTGGTCCTGGAGGACTTTTTGGCTTTGGTTTAGGCGGTTCCCGGCAAAAGCATTTTTATTTACCGGAACCGCAAACTGATTTTATTTTTTCGATTATAAGTGAGGAGTTTGGGTTTCTTGGGGTTTTAATTGTTTCTTCTTTGTTTTTAATTATTATTTATAAATCTATTAAGATAGCTTTAAAGTGTCAAAATTTATTTGGCAAGTATTTGGTTTTTGGAATTACATTTATGCTTGGGTTTCAGGCTTTACTTAATTTAAGTGTGGTTATCGGATTAATTCCAGTTACGGGGGTTACTTTACCTTTCTTAAGTTATGGTGGGTCAAGTTTGCTTATTACTTTAGTTTCAATGGGAATTATATTGAATGTTTCAAGGCATGTATGAAAAAAAACTTATTCTTTTTTGGAATAAGCTTTTATAACACACCCTAGTAATCGTATATAACTGCATTTTAAGCTTTTATTTTAATAAGATGAGAAAATGTAGTCGGTGATAACGATGGGTTTACAATTTTTAAAAGAAGCTAGAGAAGAAAAATATACGCAAGCAGAGATTGCAGAAATACTTGGGGTTAAGAGAGGTACTTATGCCTCTTGGGAATGTGGTAGTGATATTATTCCAACAAAACAAATTTATACTTTGGCCAATGTTTATAAAATGTCAACTGATTATTTACTTGGAATAAATCCAGTTAACAGGAAAGTAAAAGGTGATGAACTTAATTTGGATTTAATTGGTCAAAGGTTATTTTTGATTAGGAAAAATCTTAAAATGTCACAATTAGAGATTGCTGAAAGCATCGGGATTAATCAGTCGACTTGGTGGGCGTATGAAAAAGGTAAGAATTTGATTACAACCAGTACTTTGGTAGCTTTAGCTAAAAGATATGGCTACTCTACTGATTATATTTTGGGAAGATGTAAGGATAAGTTTATAAAAGAAAAGTAAGGCTTAATTGTCTTACTTTAAATGTATTCAATAGGAACTAAATAGTCATTATCGTTTAAGGCGGTAATATTTTTAGTTAAGCATAAAACTACACCGTTACCTACTTCGGCATCAAATTTATTTACAGCATCAAAATTTTTAACCGCATCTTTACCTGGATTAGAAGTTTTTTTAATTTCTACTGGGTATATTTTATTATTGTCTAAAATTAATAAATCTATTTCTTTTTTATTACTATCTCTATTAGTTATTTAATGTTTCTTCAATTGTTATTTTTATATATTCAATTTCGTTTCATCATTGTAATTATATTTTATGCAAATTGGGAATAGTATTCCTAATTTGCATATTTTTTAAGCGCATGGATTTATGTTTATATCTGGGTTATACATTCTAACAATACTACTATATTTTTCATATAACCGTTTATAATCTGGGTTATAGCTTTCATTCATTTGACTAAATGGAATTACTTTAAAGTCTGTCCATCTACTACCTTTCTTATAATAATTATATAAAAGTTCATTATTTAGATTTTCAAGTTTTATTTCACTTTGGCCATTTTTGGTTGTTTTAACGACATCGACTGAGGTCATAAGTTCAACTATAGTATTATAGTCATTACTGGTACTTTGGGCAGATATAAAGTTTCCAAGTGAATAAATAACTAAGGTATTTCCTATGTAAGTTATCGGTTCAATAACATGAGGATGAGTGCCAATTATAATATCTACACCTAAACTAGAGAGAAATTCTGCTTCTCTTTTTTGTTCGTCAGTCGGTTCTGATTGGTATTCAGTTCCCCAGTGCATAGAAACGATTAAAAGGTCCACTTTATCTCTGACTTTTTCAATGTCGGCTTTGGCTTTTTCATCACTATAAAGATTTACTAAATAAGGTTTGTCTTGAGGAACGGATATGCCGTTAGTTCCATAAGTATAGGCAAGCAAGGCATATTTGATGCCGTTTTTTTCTTTTATCTGGATGTTATCCGCATCTTCCCTAGAGCAGTAACTGCCAGCTGTTAAAACGTCTTTTGTTTTCCAGTAGTTGCAAGATGATTCAATGGCTTTAAGTCCCCTATCCATCGTATGATTATTAGCTAAAGACACTAAGTTAAATCCAGCATCAATCATGGCATCACCGAATTCTTGTGGTGAGTTGAAGGTTGGATAACTAGACAAGCCTAGTGAGGTTCCACCTAAAATACTTTCTTGATTATAAAAAGCTAAGTCATAATTCTGAACAATTGGTTTGATTAATTCCAGTTTGGAAGTAAAATCATAAGCGCCATTTTGATAGGCATCATTATATAATGATGAATGCAAGAGAGCATCACCAACCATGATTAAGCTTAGTTTTTCTTCTTTAACTTTTTCTTTTTTTACTTCTTTGATTTCTTTTGGCTTTTCTTCTTTAAAATTGTCATCTTTGACTATTAAATAACAAAGTACAGATAATATAATTACAAGTATTAAGATTAAAACATAAAACTTACTTCTTTTCATTTTTTATTTAAAAGTTACATGTTCCATTTTGCGATTCTACGTAATTTTTTAAAGTAACTTTCCCTTCTTCATTATTTGTTGAGTTTGTAAAATATGTGCCATTTAAATCGTCAACTGTACTTTGAGATTGTTTTTTTTCATTTAGAGTATATGAAGAAATCATTCCATCTTTTAATTCAAAAATGGCTTTTTCACCATTAATTTCACAAGTGTATGTTTCTCCTTTTGTACATCCGGTTAATAATATTATTCCAAATAGTGGTATTAATAATTTTTTCATATTTTTTTCCTTTCTACATTAGTGGGGCAAAGGCTTTGAGAATTTGTCTTTTTAGATTTTTGAGGAAAGATAATTTTTCAATGCCCTTTTTCTTAATTTCCCTTGATTCTTTTAAAGTTTTTTGAACATCTTTTTTAATATTATGAATAGTACTTGATGCGTACATCCAAACACCACATTCAAAGTGAAGATATAGGCTTCGGTAATCTAAGTTGACAGTTCCAACAGTCGCATAAGCATCGTCGACAACAAAGGTTTTTTCATGAACAAATCCTTTGGTAAATTCGTATATTTTTATACCGCTGTCGATTAGCTGATCATAATAGGCCTTAGTTACTTCATTGACGATTTTTTTATCAGGTATTCCTGGAGTGATTATTCTAACGTCAACTCCCCTTTTAGCAGCAGTTGTTAAGGCGGTTATCATTTCATTATCGATAATGAGATATGGGGTGGTTATATAAACGTAACGGTTTGCTTTATTTATCAGGTTTAAATAAATAGTTTCACCAACAGCTTCGTGGTCCCACGGATTATCTTCATATGGAATAATATAGCCATCTGACGGGGTTGTATATATAAGCTCATGTGGTGGTTCATAATCTTTATAGTTTTCACTTGTTCCAGTGATGAAATCCCACATTTCTAAAAACATCACCCCAAAATTCCAGGCGGCCGCACCTTCGAGCATAACGCCATTATCCTTCCAATAGCCAAATCTGACTTCTTTATTCATATATTCATCGGCTAGGTTAATTCCGCCGGTGAAACAGGTTAAACCGTCAATGACGGCAATTTTGCGATGATCACGGTTATTGAAACGCGAGCGCAAGCGAGGAATAAATTTATTGAAGACTACAGTTTTAATTCCAAGTTTATTTAACTTTTTTTCATAATGGTTAGGTAAAGTGACAATACAGCCGAGGTCATCGTAGATAAGTCTAACATCGACTCCTTCAGATATTTTTTCTTTTAATACTTCTAATATATTATTCCACATATAACCTTCTTTTATGATAAAATATTCGAGGAATATATATTTACGGGCTTTTTTTAAGGCAGTTATTAGTTTTTCAAAATAGACTGTACCATTTTCGAGATAAGTGGTTTTGGTATGTTTACAAACATTTGATGGAGAGTAATTGCATATATATTTGGCTTGATTATGAGCTGAGATGTTTTCATAGCGAAGTTCTTCCATAACAAGGTCTTTTGATTTTCTGTTTTCAATACTTTTATAATATAGGGCTCGTAATTTATTTTTTTCATGGTTGCTTAGCTGATTCATTCCAAATATCAGATAAAGGATAAGACCAAATATTGGAAGTCCCATGATAGGTATTAACCAAGCTATTTTATATCCTGGGTTAGAACGACCATTTATTATATATATGGCCATAATAAAGCTTAGAACAACACTTAATAAATAGAAGTGAACAAAATATTTATTGTATTTTAAAATTATAAAAACGATTAGAATTATTTGAAGAATCATTAACAAGGGGATTAAAAATATACGATGGGTAATTAATTTTACAAATTTTTTTAATAATTTTGTCATTTTTTCACCACCTTTGTCACTAGTTTCATTATACCTTATTTTATTTGGTTTTACAATGATTAGGTTTTATTTAAAATTCTGATAACCTTACATATTTGTAATTTGACTTTTTCTACTTCCTTGGTATACTAATATCAAGGAAATTTTTGTAGTAAATGGGGTTGTTTATGGAAAAAAAAGAAGTTTTTGCAAAAGGAATTTGTTTTAAGAAAATATTTTGGATTTTTATGTTCGGATGTTTATTCGGATGTATATTTGAAATGTTATGGCACTTTATCAATTATGGCGATTGGGTTAGCCGAAAAGGTGTTATTTATGGACCGTTAAATCCAGTTTATGGTCTTGGAGCAGTTATTTTTACTTTATTTTTATGTAAGATTAAAAATCCTCTGACAATATTTATTGGGGGAATGGTTTTAGGGGGTGGATGTGAATATATTTGTTCCTTATTCCAGGAAGAGGTGTTTGGAACTGTTTCATGGAATTATGAGAATAATTTTTTAAATTTGCATGGCCGAACTAGTTTGTTTTATATGCTGGTCTGGGGAGTACTGGCAATTGGATATGTCAAAATGGTTTATCCTTTCTTATCAAAATGGATTGAGAGGATTCCAGTTAGAAACGGGAATGTTTTGACAGTTGTTTTAGCTATTTTTATGGTTGTAAATTTATCAATTTCATTAACGGCTTGTCTAAGGCAGGAAGAGAGAAATCAAGGAATTCCGGCGGATAATTCTTTTGAGGTGTTTCTAGATGAAACTTATCCTGACAAGCGACTTGACGAAATATTTGAGAATTCAAAAAAAGTATCGAAATGATACTTTTATTTTGTCTTGCCTTTAGGGTCAATTGTGGCATAGTCATACTGATTGCTATCGCCGGTTACAGTGACTTCAGAATTTTCAGGTATTTCACCTGTATCTTTTAAGTTTTGAATTATGTTTATACATTCTTCTGTTGTAAGGTCTTGAACAACATACATAACG
Source organism: uncultured Bacilli bacterium (assembly GCA_944329365.1). Classification (GTDB taxonomy): domain Bacteria; phylum Bacillota_I; class Bacilli_A; order RF39; family UBA660; genus Coprosoma. The sequence continues at coordinate 7,817 of CALVIC010000006.1, read as the reverse complement.
TACTGATTCGACCCTTCGTTTATTAAAAAGTATTCTGCGTTTGGATTTGCACTTTTTAATGCGTCTATTTCTTCTTTACTCGGAGTAACAGCTGGATAATATTTAGGAACTGGCTTTTTATAATCAGGCTCGGTTCCTGGAAGTATACCTTTCATGTTAGCATAACCTTTGGGATATAATTGTTCTTCAGTTTTATACGGAACACCCGAATTTTCAAATGTTTTATTTAAAGTGTTGATTCCAAGTGCTTTACGAAATTCAATTTTCATTTGATAATCTGAAATGGTATAAGATGAAGTGCTTGGCTCATTTTCAGTCTTACTTTGCGCAAGACTGACAACGCCTATAGTAGCGGTTGTTAAAACTGTTACACCGATAACAGCGGCAACAAATTTTCTTTTTGAAATTTTATATTTTTTCTCTTTAGTCATTTTTCGTCTCACCTGTTTTACATTTTAGCACGTCTTTACTAAAATGTAAATTTATTCGCTTAAGGTTATTTGAACGGTATTTCCGTTAACCATATCCCCGGCTTTAATGCTTTGAGCGGTTACATGGCCATAGCCTGTAAGTTCATAGTTAATATTTAAAGCTTTCAAAAGATAGATGGCTTCAGAGCGGGAGTAACCTGTTAAATCTGGCATTATTCCTTCACTACCATTAGTTATTAAAAATACTTTATCGTATGATAAGACTTCTTCGCCAGCGTTTGGATATTGACTTATGATTTTGTCACCATTACCGATAACTACGGTTTGGATGTTGTTACTTGCAAGTTCAATTGTAACATCGCTTGTATATTTATTTGTATAAGTGTCTAAGGTGAGTGCGGTTACCGAACTATTATTTTGAGTGACATCTGTAAACATGTTTTTGTATTTAGCAATATTTTGCATAAGACTTGTTATAGATGTGCTTAAGACTGATGATGAACCAACGTTTGGTCTTCGGACGGCTGCATAGATAATTATTTCTGGGTCGTCTTTTGGAAACATGCCGGCAAATGAGTAGATGTAATCATTGTCACCGGTTAGGTATCCTCCGGTTTTTTCGTTGTAGATTTGGCTAGTTCCAGTTTTTCCAATAACATCAAAGCCTTCAATTTTATATCTTTTACCGGTAGCTTCTGGGTCGTCTGAGTTAACAACGTTATACATTAGATCCTTTATTTTATCGATAGTCGATTGTTTAACTAGTCTATCACTTTTTTCAACTTTACGTTTATAGGTTGTTTTGCCAGTATTTGGGTCAACTATTTTTTTAACGACATGCGGTGTTACTTCATATCCATCGTTAGCAATCATTGAGAGGGCTTTTAAGTGCTGAACCGCGGTGGTGTTGATACCTTGTCCAAAGGCAGCATTGGCGATTTCGACTGGATATTTAAATCCTAGAGTTCCAGATGATTCTTTGGACATATCGATGCCTGTAGCTTCGCCAAAGCCGTATTTTTTAAAGCAATTTTTTAATTCATCGCCATTAATAAAGTGATTTATCATGGTACTTACTCCGACGTTAGATGAATATTCGAATCCTTTATCGTAGGTTATTTCACCCCATCCGGTATTGTTCCAGTCACGAATTGTGGCATCGGCAACTTCAATACTTCCGGATTTAAATTTTTCTTCACCGTTATAAGTTCCTTTTTCCATCGCGCACATATAAGTGTATATTTTCATAGTTGATCCTGGTTCAAATACTTTGGTTACTAATGGGTTCTCATAACTGACAATGTTTCTGATGTTAGGGTTAAATGATGGAGATGATGATGATGCGAGGATGTCTCCGGTTTTAGCATCCATTACTTCGATTAAGGCCCATTCTGGTTCATATTCGCTTTCAATGCTTTTTATTTCGGTTTCGGCAAATCTTTGGATACTGGAGTCCATAGTCAGATAGATGTTTTTTCCGTCAATGGCGTCGATTTTTTCTTCTTTAGTGTCAGGAATTTTATAGCCAAATCTATCTTGTTGATAGCTTTGATAGCCATCTGTTCCTTTAAGTTCATCATTAAATTTAGCTTCAATTCCAAGTTCGCCTTCTATTGAGGTTACTAGTTTTCCGGTTTTATCAGTGTATTCATTTTTTTTGGCATAGCCAACGATATATGAAGCAAAATCACCATTTGGGTAGTAGCGGCTATAACTTTCTTCAAAATCGATTCCTGGAAGATTGAGATTTTCGATTTTCGTTTTTTCTAATTCACTTAAGTTTCTTCCGACTGTTCCAAATTCTACTTGGTATTTTTTTTGATCTTTACCGTTTTGCATGATCTGTTTTAAGATTTCGGCGTCGGTTCCTAATATTCCTGCCAAGGCTTCGGCGGTTTTATCGATGTCTTTGACGTGGTTTATTTGATTTTTTGTACTTCGACTTTCGTCTAAGTAAGCAATTAGGGTGTATGAGGTAACGTTATTGGCTAAGATGTTGCCAGTTGCGTCGTATATTGTTCCGCGGCTGGCGTTTAAGACTTTTGAGATGGTATTACGATTAGCCGCAAATGTTTGAATGTTTCTTCCATTAACATTAGGTGATAAAGCGAGGAAGCAATAGCGGACAAAAATGATAATGATTATAACTAAAAAAACAAGAAAAACTTTTCTTGGGTATTTCCAATCATTTATTTTTTTAGCTTTCTTGTTCACAAAATCACCTCATTATTTATCAATTACGACGATATTTTCATTATTGTAAGCTAGTCCCATTTCGTTTACGACTTCTTTGACGTTTTCAAATGATGTAAGTTCGTTTACTTGCATGGTTAAGCTTTCATTTGTTTTTTCTTGGGAGTCGATTTTATATTTTTTTTCTTCGATGCTCATTTTAAGTTCTCCAACCATGGCTCCACAGAATATTTTTACGCCTAGCATTAGGACAAAGGCAAGAGATGCATAAAAATATAGAAATTTTTCGCCTTTGGTTATTCGAGATTTTTTCTTTTTATTTCTAGCCATGCCTTTATCTCCTTTCGATAACGCGAAGGTGTGAGCTTCTTGAGCGTTTGTTTTGAGCTATTTCAGTATCAGTTGGACTGATACTGGCAATAAGTTTATATTTTGGTTCATATTCTTTAGGAACAATTGGTAATTTTTTTAATTCGGGGGGAAGTGAACTTGATTCGTTAAAGATTTTTTTACATATTTTATCTTCTAATGAGTGAAAGGTAATAACGCATATTCTGCCACCTGGTTTGATAATTTCTAGAGCTTCTTTTAGGGCTTTTTCAAAGACATTTAGTTCGTCATTGACTTCGATTCTAATGGCCTGAAATGTTTTTCGCGCCGGATGGGATTTGTTTCGATATTTTTCAGGTACGCTTTCTTTAACTATTTCAGCAAGTTCAAGGGTTGTTTCAATAGGTTTACTATTTCTTTTGTTTATTATTCCTTTGGCAATACTTCCAGCATATTTTTCTTCGCCATATTTGAGTAGTATTTCTTTTAGCGTTTCGTATGAGTAATTATTTACTACTTCATAGGCGCTTAACTTTTGTTCTTGATTCATTCGCATATCTAATCTGGCATCTTTGTGATAGCTAAAGCCTCTTTCTGCTTCATCTAACTGCGGAGATGATACTCCTAAGTCGAACAAGATACCGTCTGGGTTTATATTTCTCTTTTCCATCTCTTCTTTAAGGTTTACAAAGTTAGTATGGATGATTTCATAGTTTTGAGCAATTGCATTTAATTTTTCTTTAGCATAGGTAATTGCTTCTTCATCTTGATCAAAGGCATATAGATAACCTTTGGGAATTTTTTTTAAAATTGCACTACTATGACCACCATAACCTAAGGTACAGTCAACGATAATACTGTTTTCTTTTAAGTTTAGATTATCGATGCTTTCTTTTAATAAAACACTTTCATGCATGTTACTTCACCTAGTTTGTTTCAGAAAAGAGATTATCGGCGATTTCAGAGAAACTGTTTTCATTTTCTTCGATGAATGAGTTCCATCTTTGTTCGCTCCAAATTTCAACCCTATTGCCAACGCCGATGATAACGCAGTCTTTTTTTAAATCAGCATATTTTATTAGTGGGGATGTGATATTAATTCGACCTTGTTTATCAAATTCGGCACTTGATGCACCAGAGAGGAAGAAACGCATAAAGTTTCGCGCATCTTTAATATTAGGGAGATTTTCATATTTGTGGATTATATTATTCCAGGTTTCCTTTGGATAGATGAATAAGCAACCATCTAAGCCACGAGTTATGATAAACTCTTCACCTAATTCATACCTGATTTTAGAAGGAATTGTAAGTCTTCCTTTTTCATCGATTGTATGATGGTATTCGCCCATGAACATAATATCACCCACTTTTCCCCACTCTGATACATTTTATACCACTATTCTACTATCCTGTGGAAAATTTGTAAATAGGTTCGTGATTTTTTTTGGCTTTTTTGCTTATATTTTACATTTTTAGATAAGAAAAAACTCTGAAATTAATCAGAATTTATCAGAATTTATACTATCTAAGACATATTTTCCGTTTTCATTTTTATAATTATATATTTTGATAGTTCCACTATCTAGTATTTTATTTATTTTATTTTTGTCATAATCCCCTATTTCAATACCTTCTAAGTTATATATTTTTCCATCTTTAACATATCCTGATGAGATATATAGACTTAAAGTATTATTATCATTACTGTAGCCATAGATTTTTGATACATACCTCTCTTCACATTCAGTTTTTTTTCTAGTTATTTCATCATTATTTAATGTATAACTATAGCCATCATATAAATAATTATTTATGTTTTTTGGAATATCATCTGTTTTTAAGATTGTTTTAGCTACATTTTCATATTCATCATATGAAACACTATCAGAGAGTTTACTTTCTTTATCAAGTTTACTAAATATTAGATAAAGTAGTAAACTATCATTTTCATCTTGTATATCTGTGCATTTACTATTAGATTCTTGATATAATTTTTCAGCTTCTTTATAATTTACTATTTTAATATTTTCTTCTTTATTTTGATTATTAAATACAATAATCAATGCAACTATTATTATCAAAATAATTAATATTCCGATAAGTAATATTAGTTTCTTTTTATTTTTCATAGACACATCCTTTCTATGATATGACATATGGATCACTCACTGTTCCATTTCCAGTGAATGTCAGATTATCAGAATCTAGATTGACAACTGGGCGGACGCCGTACCCAATACTAGCCCAGTCGGGGTGAAGCTCACCCGACGAAGCGACACGGGCCTCTGTCGCATAGAACCAATAGTCGAAGCGGGACGGCGACATAGTCCAGTAAGTTTGACCACTATACAAGTAATAAAGTGTATTTGCCGAGCCATTTATCCCACCTGCCATCATTGCTTCATCCACTGTTATTAAACCAACTGGATATGTAAGTTTTTCATTGCCATTTGTTCCTTCAACATTAAAACTATCATTTAATTGGCAACTTAGATCTGGCCCTAGTTTTCCTTGTGATGCCCAATTAATATATCTTTCATAACCATATATTGTTGGATTCATTCCATACCCGGCATTATTATATGTCCCACTTGTTTTATTTGAAATATTCCTGTTATTACAGAATATTGTATCTTTAGAAATTTTATCTGTGTAACTATTCAAATTGTTCTTATACCAGTTATCTAAATAATTTTTCATTGTACTATTTACATCATTACTTTGGGATTGTTCCTTGCTTGTAGTTCCATATCCTACTCCACTTACATTCATTGAGGTAGAAGAATTATACTTTAATGTATAGAAAAGCCTTTGACATGTCGCATCTTTATTTGTACTAAAGCATGTATAATATCCAACTTTATCAGAAGCAATTGTTCCTTGAATTAAATCGCCTGAAACCTTATATCCTCTTCCATTTTTATCAAGTGTATAACTTGTTCCAAAATAATATTTTGATGTTGCAGATAAACCTGAATTATATGTAAATGACGCACTTCCACTATTTGTTTCGACAAAATTACTTGGGTCTGCATACATATATCCAACATATGTATTATCATTTACGTAACCATTAAAGGCTTGCGTTCCAACTTGTCTATTACTACTTGATTCTCCATTATCATGAGGAGTTGTTCCATCATATATAAGTCTTACAGTTCCATCGCCGTTTACTCTAATTACTCTCCAGTAGAATCCAGCAAATTTTACATAATTACCAGCTACTGAACCACGGTAATAATATGTTTTTCCATCATCGTCATTATCCACATACATTCCAACTGCAGATATATCATAACTTTTTGGCGTCTGTGTGTAATTATAATATGTTATCGTTGTTGTAACAACTCCTGTTTCGCTATTTGTAGTTGAACTTATGTTAGATATTCTATTGATTGCCGAACCAGTTGATACCAAGTCTGTTCTATTATTTGTATAATAAGTATTTCCGTCATCTAAATCTATCTCATTTGGATTTCTAAGACTTCCTCCTGTTATTGTATATATTCCGGTATTTGGATTAAATGTATATCCTGTTCCTATGTATACTAAAGTTGAAGTAGTTGACCATGTTGATGTGTTTGTATCATGTACTTCTTCATAAACTACGCTTGGGCTTGTTTTGGTAAAGTCTGGAGTCCCTTTTGATTCAATGAATGTTTTAGCTTCATCGATGTTTGGATTTTGAGCTTCGGTGGCTATTAAACATTCTCCAAAATTATCTATTCCATTCTTCTTACAATATGATGTATATCTTATGGCTGTGGATTTAGCTTGTATCTCGGATGTATTTCCTGCTGTATCTTTTACATATGTGGTTACTAAATAGTCTCCTTCATCAAGTGATGTAAATGTATAATTTGGATTATTACTTTCAATATATGTTTTTCCTCCATCTTTACTGAAGTAATATTTATTTAAACCACTTTCATTATCATTTGTCTCTAATTCAATTGTCATTGTATCATCTAAGGTATTTATATTCATATTAGAGATTGTTGGTTCTGTTCCATCTACTTTGTATTCACTTGAACATTTATTACTTACATTTCCTTTCATATCTGTTGCTTTAATACATACTTCTTGTATATCTCTTTTACTTTCAAAAGTTATTGTTGTTTTACCAGCTTCAAGGTTTAATAATTTATCTGGTGTACAATCCTTTTCTGTACAATATAATACTTCTTTTACTTTATCATTATCGGTTACTTCAATATTTAAACCTAGTCCTTTATACCAATCATTTTCTCCTTTGACATTATCTCCTACTTTTATATTTATTTCTGGTGAGGTATTATCTAAGGTTGTAAATGGTTTACTTGAGTATACTACATCACCACTTTCTCCTTCGGCTTTTACATACATTGTATATGTTGTATTTGGTTTTAAATGATAAATGTTGTATATATTACTTGTACTTTCATACCATTCATTATTATCAATGGAGAAATAATATTTTATGGCATTTTCAGCTTCTATTTCAGCTTTTACACTTTCTTCATCCGGAGTTAAAATTATATCGTTTATTCTTAGATTATCTACTACTGGACTATCCGCATCGGAGAAGTTTGTACTATTTCCATCTTGGACATAATCTAAATTAACATCCATTTCGACACTACTTATATTATCTGGATTATTTCCTGTATATTCCATAGTTACTTCGATATCTTTATGTTCACCGACTTTTAATTTTTCTTTTGAGGTAGCTCCTTCGACCTTAAAGTTAATCACCTCTTCTTGAGGCATATTTAATTTAATAGAATCTAAAGTGGCATCTAAGGTTCCTAAATTAGATACGGTTACGATATAGGTTATATAATCTCCTGGTTCATAGAAGTTAGCTTCCATATTAGCTTCTAG
>CALVIC010000005.1 GCA_944329365.1 uncultured Bacilli bacterium | reverse complement strand
TCTTACTACGTTTTTAATATCCTATACTGCGTATTCTATAAATCCATTATATATATATATATATATATAGTCAAGGCATTTCCGGAGTTTTGTTAATCCTTTTTTAAAATGTATACGTATCATTAATTAAAATGTATACATTAATAAGTTATAATATATCCGGAGTTTGGCAGTTGTATTTAATTTTGATGTTGAGTTTGGCCTTTTATATAAAAGCTTTTATTATGTCAAGGTTTCATTAATTTTGTGTTGTGTATCGCTATGAAGTATGATACAATATACATAGAAAATAATGATATCTTGTTTTTAAAACAGAGTAAAAATCACAATAAAATTTACCTTTCTTTAGTTGAAAAATATAAAATGGCGAAGTAAAACAGAAAAATATAGAAAAATTTTAAATTTATAAAAATATTTTTGGATACACAACACGCAAAAAATGAGTTAGCCCTTATTTTATTTAGGTTAACTCATTTTTACTGCCAAACTCAAGAGACAAACAAACTGATAATTAATATCTTTTTCATACTTTTTTACTCCTCCTATTATATTCAAATTATAACACTATGTGACAGTGTTTTACAACCATATAATTATTATTTAAGATTTAAAATTTTAAAAGAAAATATGTTATAAAAAGAGTTTTTCGGTTTATTTTGAATTTAATACTGTATTTTTAAACACTGGACGACAATTTGAGGGTTATCCTGTAAATCCTTTGTACAATGAGTACAAGGTGATGTAAATGGCTTTATTTTTCAAAAGAATTTACGATTTAAGAGTCGATAATGATTTACTACAAAGAGATATTGCAAAGATTTTAAATGTCAATAAAAATACTTATCCACACTGGGAAAAAGGAATGTATGAGATTCCTATAGATATTATAGACAAACTTGCAAATTTTTACAATGTCAGTATCGATTATATTACAGGGCTTTCCGATGATAAAGGTAATTATGGTAAAAAGTATGATGCTTCTTTGATTTACAAAAGGCTTAAGGAACTTAGAATAAAAAATAATCTTACGCAAAAACAGATGAGTGAGATTACGGGGCTTGGACAGATGAATTATTCTAGGTATGAGAGGGGTCTTATTTTAATTCCGTTTTCTAAATTATATTTGATTGCTAAAAAGTTTAATGTTTCTCTTGATTATTTGCTTGGAAAAGAAAATAGAACTAAGATTTTAAATTAGTTCTATTTTTATATAAATTTACCAATAAAATATTTCTTTTTACCACGTCTTACAACTAAGACTTCACCATCTATAGCTATATCTTTAGTTATTATTTTGTCTAGGCTGGTGATTTTTTCTTCGTTTATAGTAATACTTCCAGCTTGAACAAATTCTCTAGCTTCTCTTTTACTTGAGGCTATTTTATTATTTACTAAGAAATCAACGATATTTTGTTCTTCTTCGTTCTCAAATTTAGGCATGTCTTTGAAGATAATATTTATTTCTTCTTTAGTAAAGTTTTTAACTTTCCCAGAGAACAAAGCTTCACTCATTTCAATTGCTTTAGCTGTTTCTTCTTTTCCGTGTAAGAAAGTTACAACTTCTTTAGCTAAAATTTTTTGCGCTAATCTTGTTTCTGGATGTTCTTGCCATTTTTTTTCAATATCTTCTATTTCTTCTTTAGTAAGGAAGGTATATATTTTTAAGTAGTCAATGACTTTTTCGTCATCGCTATTTAAAAGATACTGATATATTTCATAGCTTGAAGTTTTATTTTTATCGAGCCATAGGGCGTTACCTTCAGATTTTCCAAATTTTTTGCCATTTTTATCAGTAACAAGAGGCATGGTAAAGCCGTATACTTCGTCTCCAGTTTTTTTTCTAATTAAATCAATTCCAGCGGTAATGTTTCCCCACTGGTCAGATCCGGCGCATTCTAGCATACAATTTCGTGTTTCGTGAAGGTGAAGGAAGTCTAGGGCTTGCATAATCATGTATGAAAACTCAGTATAGGTTATGCCACTTTCTAATCTTCTTCTGATGATATCTTTATCGAGCATATAATTGACGTTAAAATACTTGCCGTAATCTCTTAGAAAATCGATAAAGTTAATGTTTTTTGACCATTCGTAGTTATCGACAACTTCGAAGCCAAAGAGATCTTCTACTTGTTTTTTTAGGCATTTGAAATTATGTTCAATAACTTCTACTGGTTGCATTGGCCTTTCTTCAGTGGGCCTTGGGTCCCCTATTCTACCGGTTGCCCCACCGACTAAGAGAATAGGATGGTGGCCGGCTTTTTCTAATCTTTTACTAATTAGAAAACTAGATAGATGTCCAAGGTGCAAACTATCAGCGGTTGGGTCTGTTCCAATATAGAAAGTTAGGCCGCCAGCGTTTAGTTTTTCTTCAAGGTCTTTTCCAGCTTCATCTTTGATTAGGCCACGCCATTTTAATTCGTCGTATAATTTCATTTGTTTTCCTCCTTCATATGAGTTACGATGTCGACACTGTGACTTGTTCCAATACGGGTCGCACCGGCTTTAATTAATTCGTCCATTTGTTTAAATGTTGTTATTCCTGCACTTGCTTTGATTTCTAATAATTCGTCTTTATGTTTATTTATAAGTTCAATATCGTGAAGGGATACTCCTCTTGAACCAAAGCCAGTGTTTGTTTTGATAAAGTTGACAAAGGTTTCGTTGCATATTTCTGTCATTTTAATTATTTCGTCGTCTTCTAAAAGAGATGTTTCAATTATTACTTTTAGAACTTTGCCATCGATAGAATCTCGAACTTCTTCGATTTCTTTTTTGATAAAGTCGTAATCTTTATCTTTGAGAGCCCCGATATTGATAACCATATCTATTTCATCAGCTCCATTGTCACAGGCTTCAATGGCTTCAAATGATTTTACTTTTGGGGTTGTAGCGCCAAGAGGAAAGCCTACGACGGTACATACTCCTATGTTTGTGTCTTTAAGCATGTCTTTGGCAAGGGTTACATAACAAGGATTTACGCAAACGGTTTCAAAACCGTATTCAATGGCTTCGCGGCAAAGTTTAGCAATATCTTTACTGGTGGCATCCATTTTTAAATTTGTATGATCAATATATTTTCCAATTTCCATTTTAAATTCCTCCTTTTATATAAAAAAATACTATAAATATAAGGACGGATTATCCGCGGTACCACCTTATTTCATAGTATTTTCTATGCGTCTTTAGTAAGATAACGGTTACACCGATTTGACTCAAAATGTGTATTTGATTATTTAACTTTGGTTAGTTTACATCAGCCACTAACTTTCTTGATTACCGGTTAAATAACTACTTGGTATTTCTCTTCGTCAACTGTTTAAAATATATCATATTAGTTTTATTTAGTCAATTATTTTTTATAAACATAATTTTTAGATTTCATTTGCCGAGCTGTATCGATAAGATTGGTTACTTGTTTTTTAGTTAACGGGTCAATGGCGTTTATATTAATTTCACCTGTAAGGGCCGCTTTTGTTTTACTATCTTGTTTAGAGATGACTAGCTTGGTTTGACTCGAATCTAAATTTTCAAATAACTCTTTATTGACAACGAAACGATGGTTTTTAGTTAAATCTTGCAGAAGTGCTTTAAATTTGTGCTGCTTAATTAAAGATGAGCCGGCACATATGGCACTTAGAACAATGACTGGAATGGTTTCAACAGTATTTAGAGGTAGTTCTCCAATATATGATGAAGCTGAAAAGATAACAAATAAACCACTAGATACTACCGAAAGATTTTTGGAAGTTTGCATGTTTTCTTTAATTTCGGTTTTCAAGTTATAGAAAGAAGTGTCAGATAGTTGGTTTTCCATATTTTCAATTATTTGATTTTCTAATTCTTTACTATATGTTTCTTCTTTTGTTTTGCCATCGGCAAAGTAAATTATAATTTTACTGTTTTTTATTTCATATTTTAATATAAAATATTCTGGAGCTTTTCTTTTGCTTGAATAATAATTTTTCATGTTTTCTCCCTTTCGTTTTTGAGTTATTGTACTCTTTAATATTTGGAATGTCAATTGTTTTTGAAGGAAAAAACTCGCTTCTCATTTTAAGAGGCGAGTTTAAATTATTTGACAACTATATTGACAAGTCTTCCTGGAATTGTAATTATTTTAACTATTTCTTTACCTTCGATAAACTTTTTAACGTTTTCGTTTTCTTTAGCAAGTTTTTCCATTTCTTGCTTAGATGTTTCTTTAGCTACTTCCATTTTACCACGAACTTTACCGTTTACTTGGAAGACTAGTTCGTAGTTATCGTTTTCAATTTTGGTTTCATCATATTTTGGCCAATTTGATTCGCATAAAGGTTTACCTAATGAATATTTTTCGTTTAGTTCTTCAGTTATATGCGGAGCAAATGGATTTAATAGATGAAGAAGTGTGCGATATTCGTCTCTGGTGATGCTTTCTTCGTCTTCATAATTGTTAAGTAAAATCATTAAAGCAGAAACAGCAGTGTTGTATTTGATGTTTTCGATATCGTCTGAGACTTTTTTAATGGTTTGGTTAACTAAAACTTCGTTTTGGTATCCTTGTTTATCGTTTAGTTTTTCCCCTATTTTCCAAACTCTATCGAGGAATCGTTTACATCCTTTAAGGCCATTGGTACTCCAAGCAGCGTCTTTTTCATAGTCACCGATAAACATTTCGTAGACTCTTAGAGCATCGGCGCCAAATTCTTCAACTATACTATGAGGATTGATAACGTTACCTTTAGATTTACTCATTTTTTCACCGTCTGGGCCTAAAATCATTCCATGAAGGGTACGTTTGTCAAATGGTTCTTTGTTTGGTACAAGTCCAATATTATATAGGAATTGGTTCCAGAATCTAGCATATAGAAGGTGACGAGCTACGTGCTCCATCCCACCGTCATACCAGTCGACTTTGCCCCAGTAATTGAGGGCTTCTTTAGAGACGAATTCTTGATCGTTGTGAGCATCCATATATCTTAGCCAATACCAAGATGAACCAGCCCAGTTAGGCATAGTATCGGTTTCTCTTTTAGCTTTACCACCACATTTTGGGCATGTAGTGTTTACCCATTCGTCTATGCCAGCAAGTGGACTTTCACCGTCGTCAGTTGGTTCGTAATTTGCTACATCTGGAAGTCTGACTGGAAGGTCTTTTTCAGGAACTTCAACCCAACCACAGTTTGGACAATTAATAAGTGGGATTGGTTCACCCCAGAATCTTTGTCTTGAGAAAATCCAATCTTGAAGACGATAATTTACTTTTGGACGGCCTATTTTATTTTTTTCTAGGTAGTCAATCATTTTATGAACGGCTTCGTCTTTGTTTGTCATTCCGTTTAAGATGTCAGAGTTTATATATTTGCCATCGCCGGTATATGGAAGGGTATCTCCTTCAATTACAGGAATGATGTCTATGTTGAATTTATTTGCAAATTCATAATCTCTCGAGTCGTGAGCAGGTACGGCCATAATGGCGCCTGTTCCATAACCCATCATGACATAGTCAGCTGTCCAAATTGGTATTTCTTTTTGGGTTACTGGGTTAATGGCTTTAATGCCTTTGATTTCAACTCCGGTTTTTTCTTTAGAAAGTTCGGTTCTTTCGAGTTCTGATTTGGTTTTAGCAAATTCTTGATATTTTTTTATTTCATCCATATTAGTTATTTTACTGCTTAATTTTTCGATTAGTGGGTGCTCAGGAGCAATAACCATAAAAGTGACACCGTATATTGTATCTGGTCTAGTTGTGTAGACTGTTAGGTTTTCATCACCAATTTTAAAGTCTATTTCAGCGCCTTTACTTTTACCTATCCAATTTATTTGGCCAATTTTAACACGGTCACTAAAATTCGTGTCGTCCAGGCCTTGGATTAGGTCTTCAGCGTAATCACTCATTCTAAGTAGCCACTGTTCTTTTTCTTTTTGATATACTTGGGAGCCACATCTTTCACATACACCACCGGCTGAATCTTCGTTAGATAGTCCAGTTTTGCAAGTTGGACACCAGTTGATGTTTTTCTTAGCTTTATAAGCCATTCCATGTTCATAAAATTTTAGGAATTGCCACTGGGTCCATTTATAGTATTCTGGGTCAGTGGTTGAGAATTCTCTATTCCAATCAAAGGAAATACCAAGTTCTTCGATTTGTTTTTTAAAAGTTTTGATATTGGCTTTAACAGCGTCTTTAGGATGAATATGGTTTTTAATGGCATATTGTTCGGCTGGGGCACCAAATGCATCCCATCCAATTGGGAATAGAACGTTATGTCCTTCCATTCTTCTTTTACGAGCTAAGGTATCTAGAGCGGTATAGCTTCTAACATGTCCAACGTGAAGTCCGGCACCTGATGGGTATGGAAATTCTACTAATAAATAACTTTTGGGTTTTTTACTATTATTAGAGGCGGCAAATGTTTGATGTTCTTGCCAGTATTCTTGCCATTTCTGTTCAATTTTTTGATGTTCATACATATTATTTTCCTTCTTTCTTTTTATATGTTTGTCCCAGTATTTTATAGGAGATATACATTAGGGGAATAATTATAATTAGGCCGACTATAAGACCGATTAAAAGGCTTTTGAATGCGATTATAACAGTAAATGTGATTGAAATTATAATTGAGTTAGTTAAAGCGAGACTGCCGGCGAATTTTTTAATGTCTAGTTTGTTTTCATCTAAGTTATATAGGGTTTTGAAATAGTGCATTTGTCTACCGGTTTTGAGTTTTTCTAAGCCTTTTTTTCTCATCGTAATTAGTAATGTGTAAATTAGGTATACTATGATAAAGCACAAGATAAATGAAATTAGATAATACATTGGTCCTCCTTTAATAAAAAAGTATTATGAATTTATAAGGGCGATTATTTCGCGGTACCACCTTATTTTCATAATACTTTATGAATCTTTAAATGCTTAACGGGCATTACTCGTTCTATACTTATGATATAGAAAGCTCCTAAGTAAGTTCGCAGGATATCTTAAAAGTTTGCACCAACCACTTTTTCTCTATATAAGATATTTACTGTTAATACTCTTATTCATCGCTTTTAACTTTTAATATTATAGTATATTTTTTTTGATTAATCAATCCCTATTATTACCAAAAATGCTTAATAGATGGATAAATAGGTTGATGTAATCTAGATATAGATCTAAAGCACCATAGATAGCTAGGTTATCTTCATCCATGACGTTTAGGGTTCCAAGTTTTATTAATTTTTGAACGTCATAAGCTGTAAATCCTACAAAGATTATTATGGCAACAATTGAAATGATTAGATCAAATGTAGAATTTTGCATAAAGATGTTAATAATCATACAAATCACAACTGCGATTAAGGCCATAAATAGATATGTTCCTATTTTGGTTAGGTCCATTTTAGTAGTAGCACCAATAATAGCAAATAGGGCAAATACTATTGATGTGATTAGGAATACATATAAGACTGAGGTTATTTCATAAACTAAGAAGATACTTGAAAATGTTAAGCCACTGACAAATGCATAAAGTAGAAATGATAATTTGGCAGTAAGTGGGCTCATTTTAGTAATTCGAGCTGATAAGAAGATAACTAAGCCTATTTCAATTATGGCGAGTATTAATAGTCCCCATCCACCAAAACTAGATGCCATATTTATTACAGCTGTAGGATTTAAAGATAGTACGTAGCCTGTTAGGAATGTGACTAATAATCCGAAGCACATCCAAGCGAATACTTTAGGTAATATTTGTTTTGTCATTTTTTCCCTCCTATAAAGTATTATACCATGTTAAATTGATTTTAGAAATTGTTTTACATAAAAACTCTGAAATTAATCAGAGCTTATGTTATCTAATATATAATTTCCATTTTTATTTTGATAATTATATATTTTAATAGTTCCATCATCTAGTATTTTGTTTATTGTATCTTTATCATAGTCTCCTATTTCATCACCAGATAAATTATATACTTTTCTATCCTTCACATAACCTGATGAGATATATAGACTCAGAGTATCATTATTGTTGCTGTAGCCATAGATTTTTGATACATACTTTTCTTCACATTCACTTTTTTCTCTAGTTATTTCATCATTATTTAATGTATAACTATAGCCATCATATAAATAGTTATTTATTTTAGCAGGAATATCATCTGTCTTTAAGATTGTTTTAGCTGTATTTTCATATTCTTCATAACTTATATTATCAGAGAGTTTATTGTCCTTATCCATATTACTAAATATTAGATAAAGAAGTAGACTATCGTTTTCATCAGTTATGTCTGTACATTTATTATCTGATGTTTGATATAACTTCTCTGCATCTTTATAATTTACTATTTCTATTTTTTCTTCTTTATTTTGATTATTTAACACAATAATCAAGACAACTATTATTATGATAATTAATATTCCAATAAATATTATTAATTTCTTTTTATTATTTAACTTCTTATTTTTCATAGACGCATCCTTTCTATGATATGACATATGGATCAGACATCGTTCCATTTCCTGAAAAGTCTATTTTACTTGGGTCAATATTGATTACGGGACGGATAAAAAGTGATATTGAAGTCCCTAAATCTCTTAATTGACCAAATTCATTTATATATCCTTCTGTGGAATATAATACATCAACAAATTTGAATGGTGACATAGTCCAATAGCTACTTCCTGTGTATAAATAATAAAGTCGATTTGCAGAACCATTAATACCTCCAGCCATATTTACTTCATCTGCTGTAATAAGTCCAACTGGATATGTAAGTTTTCCGTTTCCTTTAATATTGCTTACACTAAAACTATCATTTAATGGACAATTTAATGTTGGTCCAAGTATTCCTTGATTTGACCAATTTTGAAATCTTTTATTTCCATATATTGTTGGATGTATTCCAAATCCCTCATTTGTATATGCTCCACTTTGTTTATTTGAAATACTTCTATTATTACAAAATATCGTATCTTTTGATAGTTTATCTGTATAATTATTTAAATTATTTTGATACCATTTATCTAAATAAGCTTTTACGGTACTATCTGTATCATTACTTTGTGACTGTTCTTTACTTGTCGTTCCATATCCTACCCCACTTACAGTCATTGACGTTAATGAATTATATTTTGTTGTATAGAAAAGTCTTTGACAGGTTGCATCTTTATTTGTACTGAAACATGTATAATATCCAACTTTATCAGGTGCAATTGTTCCTTGTATTATATCTCCAGATAATTTATACTTACGACTATTTTTATCTAATATATAACTTGTTCCAAAATAATATTTTGCTGTCGAAGATAATCCAGTATTATTAAAAGTTGTATCCTCACTATTTGTTTCTACATAATTATCTGGATTTGCATACATATATCCAACATATGTGTTATCGTTTTCATAATTATTAAAAGGCTGCGCCCCAATTTGTCTATCACTTGATGATTCACCATTTGCATGGGGATTTTTTCCGTCATATATAAGTCTTACAGTGCCGTCACCATTTACTCTTATTGCCCTCCAGTAAAAACCGCCAAACTTAACATAATTACTGGTCACTGAACCACGGTAATAATACGTATTTTCACCATCATCGTTAGCTGCATACATTCCAACGGTGGAAGTGTCATAACTCTTTGGCATGATTGTGTAATTATAATATGTAATCGTTGTCGTAACGGCTCCTGTTTCACTATTTGTAGTTGAACTTATATTTGATATCCTATATACTGACGATGCAGTTTCATTTATCCATGTACTTCCATTCATGTAATAAGTATTCCCATCATTTAAATCTATTTCATTTGGATTACGCATGCTTCCTCCCGTTATTGTATACATTCCTGTTTCTGGATTAAATTCATATCCTGTTCCGATGTATACATTTGTACTTGTTGTTGACCATGTACTTGTCGTTGTTGCATGTTTCTCATCATATAAAATACTTGGACTTGTCTTTGTAAAATCAGGTGTACCTTTAGCTTCAATAATCGCTTTGGCTTCTTCAATATTTGGATTTTGAGCTTCAGTCGCAATTAAACAGTCTCCAAAATCGTCAATATTGTTTTTCTTACAATATGAGGTATATCTAATAGCTGTTGATTGAGCTTTTATTTCACTCTCATTTCCAGCTTTATCTTTTACATATGCAGTTACTAAATAATCGCCTTCATCTAAACCAGTAAATGTATAGTTTGGATTATCACTTTCTATATAGGTCTTCCCGCCATCTTTACTATAGTAATATTTATATAACCCACTTTCATTATCTGTGGCAGTTATGGTTACTTCCATCACATCATCTTTTGTTTCAATATTCATATTAGATAATGTTGGTAATTCACCATCTACTTTATATTCATTACTACATTTATTTGTAACATTGCCTACCATATCTGTTGCTTTTATACATAACTTTTGTACATCTTTACTACTTTCTAAAGTTATAGTAGCTTTGTTATTTTCTAGATTTAATGTTTTATTAGGCGTGCAGTCTTTTCCTACACAATATAATACTTCTTTTACTTTATCATTATCTGTTACTTCGGTATTTAATGAAAGACCTTTATACCATCCATTTTCGCCTTTGACATTATCACCTATATTTATATTTACTTTAGGAGATGTATTATCTAAAGTTGTAAATGGTTTACTACTATAGACTACTTTTCCATTATCTCCTTCGGCTTTTACATACATTGTATATGTTGTATTTGGTTTTAAATGATATATGTTATATATGTTTTCACTGCTTTCATACCATGTATTATTATCTATAGAATAATAATATTTTATCGCACCTTCAGCTTCTATTTCTGCTTTCACACTTGTTTCGGTTGGAGTTAATATAATATCGTTTATTCTTAAATTATCTTCTTCTGGACTATCGGCATCTGGAAATTCTGTAGGATGTCCATCTTGAACATAATCTAAATTGACATCAGCTTCCACACTTCCTACATCTTCTGGATTATTTCCGGTATATTCCATAGTAACGTCGATATCTTTACTACTTCCTGCTGGTAATTTCTCTTTTGATGTTGCTCCTTCGACTTTAAAGTTTATTACTTCTTGCTCGGGCATATTTAATTTAACTGAATCTAACATGGCATCTAATGTTCCTTTATTTGATACGGTTACTGTATATGTTATATAATCACCTGGTTCATAGAAGTTAGCTTCCATATTAGCTTCTAGGTTTGTATATGAATCTAAATCACCTACATTTTCAGCGAGGCCATTTATTTCTTTTATTTTAACATTTGTTATTTCAACATCCCAGACACTTGTTATATTACTAGTACTTGATATATTTAATTTTGTTTGGAATGCTGAATACCCTACGGCCATTAAAAAAAGAATTCCAATTAGAGAAAATATTATTATTTTTCTTCTTTTATATTCTCTATGCATGTTACTTCACTCCTAATATATAATGTACAATTTCATTGTACACCCCCCTCCCAGAAAAATCAAGCTTTCAGGGGGGTTAAATTTTGTGGGTAAAACACAATAAACTAATGTATAAATTGCATTAATTTTTAAGATATTATTTTAGAGTATAAAAATAATTTCGACAATAATTAATTTAGATATTGGTGTATAATGTTTATGAAAGGATAAAAGGTATATGAAAAAGATTATAATTTTGGCTTTAGTTTTAGGCGTGCTTGGTTTATTTTTGGTTTTGGGGTTAAATAATAAAGAAACAGAGGTTAAAAAAGAAGAAAAAAAGGTCACTAAGGAGAAGATAAGTAAGAGTTACGCGAGTGTAATTTCAAAGAATGAGGGTTCAGTTACGCTTCAAGATAGTAAAAATATTATTAAAGAGGCAAATTTAAATAGTGAGGTACAAAATGGGGATATGCTAGAATTTGTACATAAGAAAGATGATAAAACTGATGAGTTTGCGGGCAAACACAAGGTTATTGCTTATGACGATAAATTACCTAAGGCTTGGGATGATGAAGGCATTTTTAAAAAATATTATAATAAAGCATATGAAAAGATTCAGAAAATGAGCTTAGATGAAAAAATTGCCCAAATACTATTAGTTAGATATCCAGACAGTAATCAAGCGGAAACTTTAAAAAGCAATAAGTTTGGAGGATATATTTTCTATGCGAAAGATTTTAAGGATAAAAACTATAGTGATGTTCAAGAAATGATGAATAATTTACAAAGTGTTTCAGATATTCCTATTTTAACGGCGGTTGATGAAGAAGGTGGCAAGGTTATAAGAGTAAGTAGTAATCCGAAGTTATCTCCTACTCCGTTCAAATCGTCTAGAGAGCTTTATTTAGAAGGTGGGTTTGATAAAATAAAGGAAGATACAATAAATAAAAGCAATTTACTACATGATTTAGGAATTAATTTAAATTTGGCGCCAGTTGTCGATGTAACGACTAACCCAGATGATTATATGTATGCAAGAGCTTTGGGAGAAGATAGTGAGAAAACGAGCGAATATGCAGAAACGGTAATTAAGGCTAGTAAAGGTCTTGGTGTAACATATGTATTGAAACATTTTCCAGGTTATGGTAATAATAGCGATACACATACTGGAAGTTCAGTAGATGAGCGTAGTTATGAAGATATTTTAAATAATGATTTACCACCATTTCAATCGGGTATTAAAGCAGGTGCTGAAGCTGTTTTAGTTAGTCATAACATTGTAAATAGTGTTGATGGAGATAATCCGGCGTCTCTGTCAGCTAAGGTACACAATTTGCTTAGAGAAAATTTAGGTTTTACGGGTATTATTATTACTGATGATTTAGGTATGGGGGCAATAGATGATACTAAGGAAGCAACGGTTAAGGCCGTCTTAGCTGGTAATGATTTAATTATAACAACTGATTGGGAAAGCAGTATGGCCGGAATTAAAGAAGCCACTGACAATGGAAGGATTTCTTCACATTTAATAGATAAGCTTGCTTTAAGAATAATTTCATGGAAATATTATATGGGTATTTTAAGATAATCGTTTGATTATTTTTTTGTTGCATAAAAAAGAAAGGATTTTCTCCTTTCTAAATTTCATCTATATATTCTAATAATCTTAAGAACATTTTAATGAATTTTTTATCTAGGCCGTCTTTAGATAATTTACGGATAGCAATTCTTTTCTTTTTTATAGGTTCTTTACCAAATAGAATTGTATCAATTTTTTCTTTAAGGGTTGTAGATATTTGAAGGTCACTTAAGATTCTTTCAATATCGTCATTGATTAATCTTACGGCATCGATTTCAATGTCATTTCCTTGACAGTTTATTGTAAGTTGGCCAATGGTACTTACGTCATTTACTTCAACGACAAAGTTAGGTCCATCAATATATGTTTTAAATGAAACACTATCACGGTTACTATAAACGTTTACGCCATTTGTGTGTTTTGTATTACGGAAGATAATTTTATAGTTTCGTTTATCAGGAACGATACTACTTTTACCTTCTACTGAACGAATGATTAAACTATAGTTATTTGGAAGATAGTTATAATCTATTTGGGTTAACAAGTAAAAGTCTTTACGGTATAAATCGCTTTCACCATCATCTTCAAACAAGGTATAGGTATTGCTTTTACCTGGGAAGATGTTTATTTCCATATTTTTTGGTGGAGTTGTATCGTTTAAGTTATCATTATACCCCATCGGAATGATTGCGCCTTGGCGGGCAAATACTGGATAGTCTTGATCACGGAAGAAGCTAGTGTATTTACGGCCGCCTGGGAATTTTTTACCAGTTACAAAGTCATACCATATTCCTTCTGGAAGATAGAAATTATGAATGACGACGTTCATTACTGATTCTTTAGGGGTTGTTATTGGGGCAATAAATAGTTCTTTACCAAAATAATATTCATTTCGGTAATTAACGTCATCATAAAAAGCTTTCTTTTGATAGTAAAGTGGTTTGATTAGTTGATCACCAAATTTATGATATTTATAAGCTTCACTATATATATAAGGAATTAATTTATGTCTTAGCTGTAAATATTGTTTGACGATGGTATATGTTTTGATATCCCAGCGCCACGGTTCGCGTTTATAATATTTGCCACTATCTGAGCCAAATTTTAAGATTGGGGAGAATGTCGCAAGCTGAACTGATCTAATGTATAATTCGGCATCTTCAGTTCCTTTATAATATCCAGCAACGTCATTTGCAATAAATGGCGCGCCAATGTTAAAGGTATTGTTATTATAAAATGGAGTTTTGGCAAGAGTTTTCCAACTTACGTCAGTTTTGCCAGAATAAGCTACTGGATAGCGGTGAGGAGATATTGGGTCTAAGTTTGAAAGTAGTAATGGTCTTCTTTTAAAATCTCTTTGCATATCGTAAAATTCGTAATGTTTAAGCATATTTAGGGAAAGATTATCAATGTTTTGGGTATCTAACCAATAAAAATCTATACCAAGATTATCTAATGGATGAATGTATAATTTGAGATAGACATCGACAAACTTAGGGTCAAATGTGTTAAAAGGAATTTTGCCCATTTCATCGGCTTGAAGATATTTTAAAGCTTCTTTAAACATCGGATCGACATTGAATAATCCTTCACTTGGGGTGACATTTAGTCCGATTCTAATACTTTTACTATGAAGATAATTAGTCATATCTTGAGGGCTTCTAAATAGTTTTTTATTAAAGGTAAAGCCTGTTTTTAATGGTTTACCATCTAATAAAATGCGATCGTGCCAATCTTTATCGAGAACGACGATTGATAAGGGAATCTCTTCTCTTTCGAAGGTATCAATTAATTCTTTTAGGGATAGATCGTTATAAACGAGATTACGGCTCCACCAAACACCTAGAGCATATCTTGGAACTAAGGCTGGATAACCTGTTATTTTATAATAATCTTTTAGGGCCTCTTCATAATCGTTATTATACATGAATAGATAGATATCAATGTGGGGTTCGGAGTTTTGGAAAATGGTTCCGTCCGAATTATAGATTAAGGAATTAGTGTCGTCTAGGCTGGCGATTCCATCGGCTGAGTATAATCCTCTTCCTTCAGTTATTTTGTCACTGTTTAAGTTTTTGTTTGGCATACCAAAGTTACGGATTTCAGGATGATTATAATACCAACTTCGGTCCGTATTTAACAGTTCAACTTTAAGATTATTATCTGGACTTACTTTATTTCCAGCAAACGTTTTTTCTTTTTGGTAGGTAAGTTTAAAATAAGATGTCTGAATGACTAAAACACTTGGTGAATCTTGAAAATCGAATTTCGGCGTTTCAAGGTCACGATATAATACTCTTTCAGTAGGACTGTCGATGAAGTTACCGTTTTCATTGTATTCAAGTCTGATAAGTCTTTCAGTTAATACTGTAAATCTATAGGTTTTTCCTTTTAAGATATTTTTTTCTTTAGCTACTCCTCTTTGAATATTTATTTTAAATTGTTCACCTAAGTTATACATAAATACGCGCTCCCCTTTATAATTCTTCTATTTTCATAAAGTTTGTATACTTTAGTTCTTTAAATGGATATCCACCGGTAACGATTATTTTATCGCCGGGGTTTAATTTTATTTCGTCTTGAACAGCTTCTTTGACTTTGGATGTGATGTTGTCGATATTGTAGTTATCGACAAGGACAGGTAAAACGCCAAAGCAAAGTTGCAGACTTTTAACTACAGATTTGTTACTGGTTGTGGCAATGATTGGACATGGAGGTTTGAGGCTACTAATTATTTTGGCGGTTCTACCCCTATTGGTCGTTACAATAACGGCTTTACAACCAAGTTCATTAACGCCTAAAACAACACTTGAAGAAATTGTTCCGGCAATGGTTTTTTTGTCTTTATCAAGAGATTTTTTGAAAAAGTCATTGTAATCGATACTTTCTTCTGAGGCTTTAATTATTTTTTTTATTGTTTCAACAGTAGACAACGGATTTAGACTAACTGTAGTTTCGCTAGTTAACATGATTGCATCAATTGCTTCAGAAACGAGATTAGAAAGGTCTGAAACTTCGGCTCTATTTGGTACCGATTTTTTCAAAAGAAAACTACTAAACTCGGCCGTAATAATTGACATTTTATTAGCCTCATAACAGGCTTCGATTATTTTCTTTTGAATGTTTGGAACTTTTTCAACTGGAATATCTATACCAAGGTCGCCTCTATCTAAAATAATGCCATCTGAGACTTTTACTATATTTTCAAGGTCTTCGGCAGCTCTTCGGTTTTCGATTTTAGCTAAAAGACTGATGTTAGAATTTTCTAATTCGATTAGTAAATCGTTTACTTCAAGAATATCTTCTGACGAATTAACAGCCGAAATTGCTAGAAAATCAACATTCATTTTATGGGCATATACAATGTCATCAATATCACCCTTTGTCAAAAATTTACGATTAGTGCTTATCTCAGAGAGATATATTTTGGAGTGGTCATAGACCTCTCCCCCTTTTAAGACTTCACAAAGAACATAGTCTAAACCTTTTTCGACAACTTCTAATTCGACATTCCCTTTACTTAGTTTTAAATGGCTATGGAATTTTAGGGCTTTAATTATTTCGGGATAGTTGACAGAAAATCCAGTCATGTTACCTTTTATTTGGTCTGTGTAAATTCTAATTTTATCTCCAGTGTTAAAATAAGCCATACCATTTACAAATTCGCCAGTTCTTGGACATGGACCTTCTAAGTCAAGCATAATGGCTACATTGGTCTTTAGTTCATTGTTAACTTTGTTTACAATATCAATGATTTTGGTACAGTCTTCATGGTTTAAATAACTCATGTTTAGACGAATGACATCAATACCAATTTTGATGAACTGATATACTTGATCTTCTAGTCTTGGAGTAATGTTTACAGTTGCGATTAGCTTTGTCTTTTCCATAGTATCACCTATTTTGATTATAAATTAAATATGTTTATAAGTCAATGAAAAAAGGCCTTAGCCTTTTACTTTAAATCGTCAATATTTTTCTTTAACTGTTTAGCGTCATCACCAAAAACAATTTTAAGTTCATTGTCGATTTCAACAATTCCTTTGGCTCCCATTTTTTGGATTCCTTCTTTATCGACTAAGTCGACGTTGTGAAGGTCAACGACGAAACGAGAGTTATTAACTTCATATCTAATAATGTTAGCCGTTCCGCCTAGATATTCAATTAATTTATTAGCTTCTAATTTGAAATCTTTTCTTTTAGTTCTTAAAATTGCAAAAGCGATAACTAGTAAAATTAAAATTATTATTATATATTGCCAAATCATTTTCAATCACCTAAATATATTATACTATAATTATGATTTTTTTTGTAACTTTTTAGATAAATAATTGTATCTTGACACGGTTTAGTGTATCATATTTATAGGGTGATACGGGTGAAGAATATTTCTAAATATAAGATAGATAAGTCAATATTACTGCCGATTTTAGTATTTGCGGCGATTAGTGTTTTAACTTTATACGGAACGGATAGTATTTTAAATGTCGACAATTTAGTGCCAAAACAGATAATTTGGTATATTGCTGGATTCGCGATTATTTATATCGTAATGACGATTGGCAATACGTTTATTTACCGAATGTCGTGGATTTTGTATGGGATTGGATGTCTTGCTTTATTCGGACTCTTTTTCTTTGGAACGTCGATTAATGATGCGACGTGCTGGTACACAATAAAAGGAATTGGAACATTTCAACCAAGTGAGTTTATGAAAATTATATTGATTATTACAAATGCTTCACTTATTTCCAAGTTTAACGAAGATTTTCCAAGTCCAAGCATTAGAGAAGAATTTATGTTTTTAGTTAAAATAGCTTTAGTGTTACTTTTACCTAGCGTTTTAACTTTTATGCAACCGGATACGGGAGTTGTTCTTATTTACTTTTTAATTACATTCGTGATGTTATTTATTTCTGGAATTAGATATAGATGGTTTGCAATCATATTTGGTATTGGCATATTTTTTATAATTTTAGTTTTAGGTATTTATTTTATAAGTCAAGATTTGTTTATTAAAATTTTTGGAACTAGTTTCTTTTTAAGAGTCGATAGACTTCTTGATTGGTCAAATCAAAGTGGTTATCAGCTTGAAAACAGTTTAAGTTCGATTGGATCGGCTGGTTTATTTGGACATGGCCTTACTAATAATCCGATTTATTTTCCCGAGGCTGAGACTGATTTTATATTTGCGGCTTACGCTAGTCACTTTGGGTTTATCGGAGCGATTGTTTTACTTTCACTTCTCGCCTACTTTGATATTA
Source organism: uncultured Bacilli bacterium (assembly GCA_944329365.1). Lineage (GTDB taxonomy): Bacteria > Bacillota_I > Bacilli_A > RF39 > UBA660 > Coprosoma. The sequence goes on along the minus strand of CALVIC010000005.1, from coordinate 41,645 downwards.
GGCTTATAAATTTAGCTTTAAAGACTAACAAACTTGTCAATAAATATGTAGTTGCCGGGGTTGTCGGGATGCTTATTTATCAGCAGGTTCAAAATATCGGGATGACTTTTGGAATGCTGCCAATAACGGGAATTACACTACCGTTTATAAGTTATGGAGGTTCGAGTTTGCTTAGTTACATGATTGCAATGGGGATGATATTTAATATTTCAAATGAAAATATGCGTTATACAAATTAAAAATTAGACTTTTGGTCTAATTTTTTATTTTGTTTAAACTTAAGGAGTTTAAAACGACAAAGATACTGCTAAACATCATAGCTATACTGGCAATTACAGGAGATATTGTTAAACCTTTTATTAATCCCATGGCGATTGGAATCATAAGGGAATTATAGAAAAAGGCCCAAAATAAGTTCTGCTTAATTTTTCTAAATGTTTTTTTACTTACTTTAAGTAAATTTAGAATTCCCATTAAGTCGTCTTTGATTAAGATAACGTCCGCACAGTTAATGGCAATATCTGAGGCTCCTTTTAAACTTAGGCCGATGTCGGCTTTGGTTAGGGCAACAGAATCATTTATACCATCACCACACATCATAATATAGTCATATTTTTCTTTGAGTTTTTGAATTACTTGAGCTTTTTCTTTTGGTGTTTTGGAAGCATAATACTCTTTGATATTTAAGGAAGAAGCTATTTGTTTAGCAACGGCATCATTGTCTCCCGTTAACATAATAGTTTGAATACCTTGGTTATTTAATTTTTTAATAACTTCTTGAGCTTCTTTTCTGATGATATCACTGATACTGATGAGAGCGGATAGTTTGCCGTTAATAGAAACATAAATTAAGGTATTGTTATTTTTGTTTTTGGGTATTTTAATTTTGTTTTCTTTTAAGAAATTCGAGTTTCCAATGATTAGTTTTTGTCCGTTTACGGTGGCCGTTATTCCTTTACCCGGGATGGTTTTAAATTCACTAGAATCATATGGTTTAAGATAGTTATTTTCGAGATAATTTTTAAAGGCTGTGCTTAAGGGATGTGATGATTTTATTTCAGCTGATGAGACTAGTTTTAGTATTTCATCGTCAGGTTTATCAGTATAATTTTCTATTTGGGAAAATCGCGGTTTTCCATAAGTCAGAGTTCCTGTTTTATCAAAGATAACAGCTTTTACTTTATTTGCAGTTTCAAAGACTGACGATTTTTTGATAACAAGGCCATGAGAGGCACACAGACCTTCTGCGATGATAATGGCCACAGGAGTAGCAAGGCCTAAACTACAAGGACAAGCAACTACTAAAACTGTTATAAAGTAGTTTAAACTTTCCCCAAGAGTGTTTCCAGTTATATAGTGAAGTAAAAATGTGATAATAGCTAAAATAAATATAATGATAACAAAATAGCTAGATATTTTATCGGCAAGAGTTTGAGTTTTGGATTTTGTACTACTCGCTTCTGTTACTAATTTGACGATTTCAGAGATAGTTGAATTTTTGCCAAATTTTTCGGCTTTATATTCGATATATCCATCATAGTTTATACTTCCGGCTATGACTTTATTGTTGAGTTCTTTTTTTTGAGGCGCACTTTCACCAGTGATAAAGGATTCGTCTAAGTGAGCTTCGCCACTGACGATAGTTCCATCGGCGGCGATTTTTTCACCTGGGTGACAAACTAAGATATCTCCTTTTTGAATTTCATCTAAGGTTATTTCTTTTATTTTATTATTTTCTTTTAAGTAGGCTTTATCTGGGGTAACGGTCACTAATTTCTTAATGGCTTCTTTGGTTTTGTTTTGGGATAAGCCTTCAAGGTATCGCCCCAATTTAATAAAGTAGATAACCATAGCTGAGCTTTCAAAGTAAAGGTCATGAATTTTATCGTAATTGCCATTTAAAATTAAGATCATATTGTACAAGCTATAAAGAAAACTACTAAAGACACCTAAGGTTATTAGAGTATCCATGTTGAGTGTTAAATGGATAGCATTTTTATAGCCACTTTTGATAATGTCAAAACCATATATTAAAAAGAGTGTGCTTAAGGTAAAGATAGTTATGACGTAGTTAGTGGGATTTTCTTCTTTATTTAAAGCGTTTGGAACTGGAAGATTTAACATCTGGCCCATCGACAGATAAACAAATATAAGGATTAAAATAGTAAAGATTATTAAATTTACTTTGATTTTTTTCTTTTTATTTATTTCTTCTAATCCTTTGAATTCACCTAAACTTTTAAAACCAGCTTTGGATACGAATTTATTTAAATCATCAAGGTTCACTTTGGTTTCATCGTAGATGATTGTGGCCGTTCCAAGTACGAGATTAACCGAGGTGGCTTTGATGCCATCTTGTTTGTTTAAATATTTTTCAAGGCCAACAGAGCAAGCACTACAGGTCATACCATCTACTGATAAGGTTATTTTTTTCATTTTTTTACTACTTTAAAATCTAAATCTTCGATTGTCTTGATGATTTCGTCCTTGTTATTTTTGCTTATTTTGACTTTGACCTCGCCAGTTTGATGAGATGCGGTGACATCTTCAACTCCATCTATAAGTTTTAGTGAATTTTTTATTCTATTTTCACATCCTGCACATGTCATTCCTTCAACTTTTAAATTTAACTCCATAATTCATTCCTCCTATTTATTAAATTTTTTGAATAAACCAATTACTTCTTCGATGACTTCATCGTCATCTTTTTTTATTCCATCTTTCATACAAGTATATAAGTGGTTTTCTAAAACATAGTTAGATAAACTTTTAACGGAACTTGAGACAGCTGATAACTGAATTAAAACGTCGTTACAATAAGCGTCATCACTTATCATGCGTTTGATTCCTTCAAGTTGTCCGTTAATGATATTTAATCTAGTTATGATTTTTTTCTTTTCCTCTTCTGTTCTGTATGTTTTCTTCATCTTCATCACCATCTTAATTATATACCCTACCTAGGTGTTTTGTAAATATTTATTTATAAAAAAACAAGGCTTAAATTAGGCCTTATTCGTTTTCTTCTTTTGACTCTTTTTTGATGATTTCTTCACCTTTGTAACTTCCACATTTTGGACATACTCTATGTGGTTTTACTGCAGATCCACATTTTGGACAAGTAGTTGTAGTTTTAGCGTTTATTTTATAATGAGTACGACGCATTCTACCACTAGTTTTACTAACTTTACGTGCTGGTACAGCCATGGTTCCACCTCTTTCTAAAACAAATCTTTTAACTTGGAAAGGCTATTATTCGTTCCTGGATTATCTTCCATGAAACTCCAGCCCTCGCCTTCCGTTTTAAGAGCCTTAGAATTTTTTCCAGTAACTCTTATAGGAATTTCCATTAGTATATTTTCCCATATTATTGGCAAAATATCAATAGTTTTATCACTTTTTTTGAAATTTTCAGCAACTTCTTCAAGGTTTTCATCGACATTTATATCGAATGGATATTCAACTGGTTCTAGAGTTAAAGAGTCTGGAAGAGTCATTGTTCCTTGAATGCTTAGGCTTATAAAATAATCATCGGCAACATCTTTAGTAATAGTTCCAGTTACTTTGACTTCAGTCATTTTTTGAATATCTGTTCCTTCAAAATTGGTGAAGTTGCAAGTTGTATCGATATCAATACTTTGATTTCGATCTAAAGGAAGTAAGTTTATTTCCATATGTGCACCTCATTCCCTTATCAAAATAATTATATATTAATTTTAAAATAAAAGCAACTTAGGATATTTTTGTTATTTTTTGGAAACAATAAAATTAGGTGATCTATATGGTTTATCTTTCTATTTTTATTTTTAAAATAATCGAGGATGCTTTGGCGACATTAAGACTTATCGTCGTTAGTAATGGAAAGAAAGTTTTTGGCGCGGTTTTACAGTTTATAGTAACACTAATTTGGATTATCTTAACGGGAACCGTTTTACTTGGAATTAGAGAAGATATTTTTAAGGCAATTGCGTTTGCCTTGGGGGCTTTAGCAGGTTCTTATTTGGGCAGCGTTTTAGAGGAAAAAATTGCTTTGGGAACTAATCTGTTTAAGGTCGAGGTCGATAATAGTGTTTTGGGTAAATTAGAAAAAAAACTTAGAAAAAATGGATTTGAGTTTGTAAAAATTAAAAGTGGCAGTAATAATAAAACTATTTTAGAAATTAGAGGGCGCAGAAAGAAGAAAAAAATTATTTCCGATATTATATTTGGTTTTGATAAGAAAGCGGTTATTGTAAGTGAAAAAATTAGAGTTATTTTGAAAGCTCATTAAATATTTTTAAGGGATTATCAGTGATTATATTATATCTTTTATTTATTTTTAGGCTTTTTATATCATTTATAGTCCAGATAAAGGTTTCTTTGTTAAAATTTTTATTTGCATAAGTGAGACTTAATGAATTAAAGTTTAAATTGTTATTTATTTTATCTTTGTTTATTTGATAGCCAATTATAAGTCCACATTTATATTGGTAGTATTTTTCTTTTATTAATTTCATAAGGTCATAGTTAAAGCTACAAAGATAGAAATTTAAACTATATTTTTTTAATGTTTTATTTAATCTGTTAGCTAATTTTTGATGATTTTTGTCACCAGTTTTAATTTCAAGCATAACTATTTTATTGGTTTTTAGTTTGATTAAAATTTCATTCAGAGAATTTAGTCCTAATTTTTCTAATTTTTTTATTTTAGTGTATTTAATAAAATGACCGCGATAAAATGGGTCGTGGCAAATTATCAGTTTATTATCTTTAGTTAGTCTAATATCGATTTCGATGCCATCAACATATTCTTTTTCTAGGCTATTTAAAATAGCTTCTAAACTGTTTTCTTCATGAATACCATCATTTGCCCGGTGGGCGATTATTTTCATTTATATCACCGGTTAATTGTATGCAAAAAAGGATTATTTTTGACAAACGAATAATCCTTTTTTATTTAGAATTTTCAATGGCTTTTTTTCATATTAAATACCGATATTATAATACTACATATAATTTTCATTTCTTTTTCGGTTTGATATATTAACAGTTTTTACATTTATATTTGGCAATATCATACTTAATATAAATGTACTTATAATTATTATTTAAATTATGGCACGCTTAAGTAATTGTAGGTAACTATATTGTTTTAATAAAAAAATAATGAATTACTTCATTACTTTTTCAATCACTTCAAATATTTCATTATTTATGTCTTCTACTGGTCTTGGAGTCCCATTTTTAGAACATTCTATTTTGATAAAGTTATACTTATCAGAAAGTTCTAGGTAAGCTTTTTCAGCATGATTTAGATGTTCAGGACTTTTTTCGTGACCATCTGGAGCTTCTTCTCGGTGTTTTTTAAGAATAGTGGCAACTTCTAGGGGCATATGAAGAAAAATTGTAATATCTGGTCTTGGAAGGTTTAAAAGTTCAAATTCTAACTTATCAAGCCAGTTGTACATATCATATCTTTCTTGTTTGTCTAAGATTTTACCACCTTGGTGAGCCATGTTGGAATAAATGTATCTATCTAGGATGACGTTATAACCGTTATCTAATAAGAGTTTTATTTTATCGATATTATATTGCCGGTCAGCGGCATAATATAAAGATGCGACTTTGGGGTCAACGTTAACTGAACCTTCCGGGAAGTAACAAGGCCCAAATTTTTCTTTTCCAAGGTATGGTCCACCGATTATTTTCCCAGTTGGGGAATTATAATTTGGAAATGAAAAGTTTTGAACTCTATATCCAGCTTTGTGCATTTTCTCGATTAATAAATTAGTTTGGGTTTCTTTACCAGAGCAGTCTGTTCCTTCAATGGCAATTAGTTTTCCTTTAGTCATGAGTTACCTCCTTTTGTACAAGACATGTTTATAATGGATATCTTCTTTTTCGTCATAACATGTTTTTAATATTTCTTTTTCAAAAACATTTTTATCAAAATTTGGAAAATAAGTGTCGGCGTCTTTATAGGTTTTATCTATTTCAGTTAGATATAATTTATTTGCATAGTTTAGTAACAGTGTATATATCTTCCCACCACCAATGATAAAGCCATCTTGTTCGTTTTCTAATAAATCTTGTATTTGATGATAAACGATTACTTCACTTGGAAAGTTATCACTTTGACTTAATACGACATGCCTTCTATTTGGTAATAATTTTGGGAGTGATTCAAAGGTTTTTCGACCCATAATTATGGTTTGAAAGTTTGTTTTTTCTTTAAAAAATTTTAAATCACCTTTTAAGTGCCACAGAAGTTTATTGTCTTTTCCAAGTTCATTATTTTTACCGACAGCGGCAATGATATTAATCATTTAGAAACCGGGAATTTTATTTTTCCATGGTGGCGGTAGTTTAGTACTTTGACGTCTTTACACTCTTTAGAGTTATCAAAATCATAGAAGTCTGTAACTTCAGGGTTTAACCAAAGAGTTGGTGCGGGATAGTCTTCTTCCTCTTCTTCTCTTCTTATTTGTTCTTTAATACCGTCTATTTGATTGACGTAAATATGGGCATCTTTTAAACTCCAGTTCATAGTTCCTGGTTTAAGGTTTGAAACTTTGGCGAACATATTTAAAAGAGCGGCATACTGAGAGATATTGAATGGAAGGCCTAGAGGAACATCACAACTTCTTTGATGAACGTTTACGTTTAATTTGCCATTAGTAACGTCCCATTCACTAGACCAAACACAAGGTTCAAGGACACCTGTTTGAAGGTCGGCTTCTTGCCAAAGACTTATAATGTTTCTTCGGTTATAAGGGTTGTTCTTAATAAGATTTAATGCTTTATCAGTTAGTTTATATTTGTTTACAACGTAACCGTAGGCAGTTCCTATAGTGTGAGCATACTCTTTGCCAAAGTATTTTTTATCTTGGATTTTATTTAGTTTACCATCTTTACCTACTTCATACTGATCGGCATACCAATAACCGTCTTCGGCAATTTCCCATTCATCCCAAATGTGAACGTTCCTTTCTTTAAGCCATCTAACGTCATTACTTTGAGCTTGATAGATCCAAAGTAATTCGAGGATTGCTTGTCTAATAAAGGTTTGTTTTGTAGTTAGAATTGGATATTCTTTTTCTAGGTCGAATGATAGATTGTATGAAGGTATTTTAATCGTATTGATTCCAGTTCGATTAGGTACTTCTATTCCTTCATTTAAGATTTTTTTACATAATTTTGCATATTCGTGATCCCATGTGGCCATAATTTTTTATCCTCCTTTATTTTAAGATTAACACAAACATTAGTTTGTGTAAAGAGTATTTAAGAATTTTATCAATATTTCGTTTGAAACGTAAAGGTATTCTTTGCTTATATAGAGGTTTTCATTTTCTAATATCAGTAATTTTTGTTTAAGTAAAGTTTTGACAATTTCATAGTTTAAAGGGTTTGTTTGATATTTTTGTTTAAATTTTTCTATATTTAATCCTTTAGTTTTTCTAAGGTTACAGATAAATTCGTTTTCAATTGTTTCTTTTTTAGATAAAACTATTTTTTCTTTTAAATAATTGCCTTTTAAATATTCGTTTAGACTTCTTGTGTTTTCATATCTTATATTTTTTATATAACCAGAGGCTCCAAGGCCAAAACCATAGTAATTTTCATTATTCCAATATGTGAGGTTGTGTCTAGACTCATAACCTTTTTTAGAATAGTTACTTATTTCATAATGGTTATAGCCATTTTCTTTTAAATATTTTGTGATATAATCATACATTTGTCTATCGTGACTATCATCTAGTCTTTGATATTTTTGGTTATAAAGAACGGTATTGGGTTCTAAAATTAGACTATAGGTAGATATATGATGAGGATTTAAGGATGTTATTTTTGATAAATCTTTTTTTAAATCTTCCAGAGTTTGATTTTGAAAGCCATACATTAAATCTAAGTTTACATTGTCAAATGTTTTTAAGGCGTTTTTTATGTTTTTTAAATTTAAGGTTCTATTTAAAGTTTTAAGTCTTTTCTCGTCAAAGGTTTGGATACCAATGCTTAGTCTATTGACATGTTCTTTTAGGTAATTTAATTTTTCTTCAGTTAAATCTTCACTATTTGCTTCAAAGGTTATTTCAGCATTTTTATTTATATTGAATTTATTGATTATTTGAAATAGTTTTCCTAATTCTTTTATGGTTAAGGTACTTGGGGTTCCCCCACCTATATAAATGGTTTGGATTTCTTCATTTTGATAATATTTATCTATTTCTTTGGATAGTTCATTTAAATAGTTATCAATCCAATCGTCATTTCTAAAAAGTTTACAAAAGTCACAATAAGTACAGATTTTATTACAAAACGGGATGTGAATGTAAACACTAATCATTTGGATCATCCATTTTTAGAACTGACAAGAAAGCTTCTTTGGGAACTTCGACACTACCAATGGTTTTCATCTTCTTTTTACCTTCTTTTTGTTTTTCTAAAAGTTTTCTTTTTCTGGTGATATCTCCACCATAACATTTGGCCAAAACGTTTTTACGAAGGGCTTTTATATCGGTTCTAGCGATGACTTTGGATCCGATAACAGCTTGAATTGGTACTTCAAATAACTGTCTTGGAATTATTCCTTTGAGGGTTTCAACGATTGTTCTACCTCTTCTTTCGGCAAAGTCTTTGTGAACGATTAGGCTTAAGGCATCAACGATTTCACCATTTAATAAAACATCCATTTTTACTAATTCACTTGGACGGTAACCTATTAGGTCATAATCAAATGAGGCATATCCTTTAGTGGCTCCTTTTAATTTATCAAAGAAATCGTAAACTATTTCGGAAAGTGGAAGTTCGTAGTGAATGTTTACCCTAGTTTCACTTATGTATTCCATATTTACATAGGTTCCTCTTTTAGATTGACATAGTTCCATAATTGGACCGATGTAACTGCTTGGGACATAGATATTAGTTTTGATATATGGCTCTTCAATGGTTTTTATTTTTTGTCTTTCGGGCATTTTAGAAGGACTGTCGATATAGGTTATTTCACCATCGGTTTTAGTGATTTTATAGTTAACTGAAGGACTGGTGGCAATTAGTTCAATGTTAAATTCTCTTTCGATACGTTCTTCAGTTATTTCCATATGAAGCAGACCTAAGAAACCACAGCGGAAACCAAAGCCTAAGGCTTTTGAAGTTTCTGGTTCAAATTCAAGAGAAGCATCATTAAGTTTTAGTTTTTCTAAGGCTTCTTTTAAATCGTCATACTTACTTGATTCAATTGGGTAGATTCCACAGAAGACCATCGGTTTGATTTGTTTATAACCTGGTAGAGGGGCATCTGCAGGATTATTTTCTAAGGTGATGGTGTCTCCTACTTTGATGTCTCTAATGCTTTTAATACTACCGCAAAGATAGCCTACTTCACCAGCTGATAGTTCTGTGATGTTTTTTTCTTTAGGTGTATGAATTGTAAGTTCGGTTACTTCGTGAACAGCGTTTGTGGCCATTAATTTGATTTTGTCTTTAACTTTTAGTTTTCCTTCTTTAATTCTTATAGAGATAACTACGCCTTTATAGGCGTCGAAGAAACTGTCAAAGACTAGGGCTTTTAAGGGTTTTGTTATTTCACCTTTTGGAGATGGGATTTTTTCGATGATGGCTTCTACTAGTTGTGGTATTCCTTTTCCGGTTTTGGCACTTACTTCAATTATTTCGTCTTCAGCAAAGCCAAGGGTTTGGACGAGTTCTTTTTTTACTTTAGGAACGTCAGCGTTTGGAAGGTCGATTTTATTAATTACTGGTATTATCGTTAAGTCGTTTTCTAAAGCAAGATAGATGTTAGCTAAAGTTTGCGCTTCTATTCCTTGGGCGGCATCGACAACAAGGATTGCTCCTTCACAGGCGGCAAGGCTTCTAGATACTTCATAAGAAAAATCAACATGACCTGGGGTATCAATTAGATTCATAATGTAATCCTCACCTTTATGATTATATTTTATTTGAACGGCGTTTAGTTTTATGGTGATACCTCTTTCTCTTTCAATATCCATATTGTCTAATAATTGGTCTTGCTTTTCTCTTTCAGTAATGGCTCCTGTATATTCTAAAATACGATCGGCTAAAGTAGATTTGCCATGGTCGATATGCGCAATTATTGAAAAGTTTCGAATGTTTTCTTGTTTCATAGTAATCACCTTTAATTATTATAACATTTTTTAATAAATAAAAAAACGCTTTAACGCGTTATTCACAAGTAATGTCACCATCTTTCTCTTTATTACATGTCCGCCAGCCAAATTCTAATTTTTGGACAATTACTTTACCATCTTCATCAATAGTTACTGTACCGCTTTCCGGTTTCTTACCGTCTAATTCGATCTTTCTGGTTGTTTGCAGCGTGATTTTTTTATTGTTATCGTAGGCAATAAATGAATCTTTAGTGAATTCAATAGTAAATGGAAGGCCAATTTCTTTTTCGAGGTTGCCGTTTGTATAGAGGGCTTTTACGTAATCAATGGTTCCTGTGGTACTTGTTTTGGCAGCGGAGGCCGACATATTATAATATATTTGATAAACAAAGGGTGAGACAATTATAAAAATTACGCAGCACAAAATTATTACCATACTGTATTCAATATGATTTATTTCGGTTTCGCCTCTGGTTAGTTTAGCTTCCATATTTATCATCCTCTTATTATAAATATATCATAATATGATAGCAGTTTCAAGAACAATAAAAAATAGAGAAAAATTTCTCTATTATCTTTTACAAGCAACTTCATGGTTTTTGGTTGCACCTAAATCATAGCAGTAATAATTACCAAATTTTAAACCGCTTTTATAATTACTTTCGGTTGCGTTGATATAGATTTGACCATCATTATCGATAAGAACTTGACCAGCTGTTGGCATTTCTCCACTGGCTTGAACTTCTTGTCCTTCAACATAAGTGAAACCTTTGTCAGTTGTACTATCACTAGAGCCATCGCTTTTACTGCTGAAGTCAACAGTGTATGGCAAATTTACTTCGTAGCTAACTTGGGCTTGAGTATAAGCTAATTGAACAGCTTGAATTGTACCATAGGCTTTATCTTTAGCAGCATCTCTTCTTGAGTTTTCCATAACGTTTAAAATTGTCGGAGTTGTAATTAAGGCGATGATTGCCAAGATAACGATAACAGCTAAAAGCTCAATTAAGGTAAAACCTTTTCTGTTTTGCATCATAACATCTCACCTCCTCGCCTTATTCTATTTTCAGTTTATCATAGTTTGGGGGGTTAGTCAATATGTTTTTTTTCTTGTTTTAGCGTAAAGAAAAAGAAGGTTTTCCCTTCTAGTTTCTTCTAGCACATGCCACTTCATGGTTTTGGTCTGCACCTAAGTCATAGCAATAATAATTACCAAATTTTAAAGCGGCACTATTATTAACATCTTTAGTAGCTATGTAAATTTGACCGTTTTCGTCAATCTTAATTTGACCAGCCGTTGGCATTTCTCCACTGGCTTGAACTTCTTGACCTTCAACATAAGTGAAGCCTTTTTCAGTTGTACCATCACTTGCACCATCACTTTTACTACTGAAATCAACAGTGTATGGCAAATTTACTTCGTAGCTAATTTGAGCTTGAGTATATGCAAGCTGTACAGCTTGGATTGTACCATAGGCTTTATCTTTAGCAGCATCTCTTCTTGAGTTTTCCATAACATTTAAGATTGTCGGAGTTGTAATTAAGGCGATGATTGCCAAGATAACGATAACAGCTAAAAGCTCAATTAAGGTAAAACCTTTTCTGTTTTGCATCATAACATCTCACCTCCTCGCCTTATTCTATTTTCAGTTTACCATAGCTTAGAGAGGTTAGTCAATATTATTATTTTTAGAAAGCGTAAAACAAATGAAAAAGTGTTTATTCAACACTTTCTTCTTTCAATTTTATTTCGTTAACAGTATATCCTTCTTCTTGATCGTTTAATTCTAGATTATTTATAAACAAAGTAGCTTTAAAGTCTTTTTCAGATTTTTTAATAGCTTCTATTAGTTTTGCTTCAGCACTTATATTTAGCTTTTCAATTTCAGTTTTTAGGGAAACTGAAGCGTTTGTTTTTTCACCACGAGCAATTCCAATAATTTCATTAATCATATCACCATATTTAACTTCTTCTTTGAAATCATAGTCTAATGGTTTAATTTCAGTTAAATGGATTGATTTATTATTATGATATATATCTTGGAATATTTCTTCGGTGATGAATGGGAAGAAGATACTAAAGTCTTGAAGTAGTTTATAAAGCATAATGTATACTGTTTTTTGGCCTGAATATCTTGGAGTTTCGCCAAATTCTTCAGGGCGATATAATCTATGTTTAACTATTTCAATATAGTTATCACAGAAGTTCCAGAAGAATTTTTCTAAAGAATTTAAGGCAAGGCCTATTTCAAATTCATCTAAGTATTTAATAAAGCCTCGTTCCATTTCTTCATATTTGCCGATTATCCATTTGTCAATGTATTCAAAGTCATTAAATTCTCTGTCTTCATAGTCTGATAAGTGCATCTGAATAAATTTAGAAACGTTCCAGATTTTATTTATAAGTTTTCTTCCGCGCATGAATGTCTCTTCACTGTAGACGATGTCGGTTCCAAGTCTACCAGAACCAGCCCAATAACGAACGACGTCAGCGGAATATTTATCGATTAGTTCAAGTGGCTCAATTTTACTATTACCTTTACTTTTACTTATTTTTTCTCCTTTGCTGGCCATGATAAAGCCTGATATCATAACGTCATTCCATGGCTTTTCACCAAAGTGATAGAAACTTTTAACAATTGTATAGAAATCCCATGTACGAATGATGTCAGAGGCATTGGTTCTTAAGCTCATTGGTCTTAAATATTTTTCAAAGTTATCTTTTTCACCGTAGCGCATGTTGATAAGTGGGGTTACAGATGAGGTTGCCCAAGTATCCATAACGTCAGTTTCAGGAATGAATTCCTTACATTTACAATTTGGACATTCTTGAATCTTAGGTTTTGATGTTAATGGATTTACTGGTAGGTCTTCTTCTTTGGCGAATACAGGTTTTCCACAATCTTTACAATACCAAACTGGGAATGGAACACCGAAATATCTTTGTCTTGAGATACACCAGTCCCACATGATATTGTTAACCCATTCGTTATATCTGTTTTGCATGTATGAAGGGTGCCAGTTGATTTCACTACCTATTTTTAAGAAGTCTTCTTTATGGTTTATGATATCGATAAACCACTGTTTCATAACTGAATATTCAACCTCTTTTCCACATCTTTCATGGGTTTGAACTTCGTGCTCGAGCTCTTCGACTTTAACTAAGGCCCCAGCTTTATCTAAATCTTCAACGACTTTTTGACGAGCTTCTTTGATTTTTAAGCCACCATAGTTTGGTACTTCGTCTTTGATTCTTCCATTTTTAGTAAAGATGTATTTGAGTGGAAGTTTATATTTTTTCCACCATTCGATATCGGTTTGGTCACCAAAGGTACAACACATAACTACTCCAGTTCCTTTGTCTTTATCGACTTTTTCATCACCCATGATTGGAACTGTTATATCTATAACTGGAATATGGGCTTTTTTGCCGATTAGGTGTTTATGTTTTTCATCATTTGGGTTAACGAAGACACAAACGATTGCTGGAAGTAATTCCGGTCTGGTTGTGGCAATGGTAAAGTTTTCACCATCTTCGGTTTTAAAGTTTACGTAATTGAATGTTGTTTTGACTGTTTTAGTTTCAAGTTCAGCTTGAGCGATTGAGGTTAAGCATTCATTACACCAAAGTGCGGGTGATTCTTTGTGATATACGCAACCTTTTTTGATTAGGTCTAAAAATGATCTTTGGCTTATTTTGATCGTAGATGGGCTTACAGTTTTATAGTGAATATTCCAGTCTGTACTAACGCCTAATCTACTAAATAGGTTTTGGAATTCAGCTTCATATTTGTCAGTTGTTTCGTAACAAAGTTTTGAGAATTCTTCTCTTCCAATTTCATGAGCTTTTTTGCCTTGTTCTTTTTCTACTAGTCTTTCTGATGGAAGTCCATTATCGTCAAAGCCAAATGGATAAAAGATGTTGTATCCTCTTAATCTTTTATAACGCGCAATCATCTCAGTTTGAGAGTATGAAAATATGTGACCTATATGAATTTTTCCATTAACGGTTGGTGGCGGGGTATCTATTGAAAATACTTCTCTATAGTCTGGTTTAAAGGCATAGATATTGTTTTGTTTCCAGTAGTTTAACCATTTTGCTTCTTTTTCCGCCGCATTATATTTTTTGTCTAACATTTTATCAAGTCCTTTCTTTTTCAAGTAAAAAAACATCCTTAAATATAAGGACGTTTTTAACGTGGTACCACCTTAATTTGTAAGTTATGTCTTACCTCGAAAGCTTAACGCGCTTAAACGAATTTTCCTACTTCTTTTCAAAAAATTAGCTCCCAAGCTACCTTCAATATAATTTATTATCAGTTTACACCTACCACTGACTCTCTTTTAAACAAATTGATATTTACTCCTCTTGTTCAAAGCTTTGTTTCAATTATACTTTTTGTTTTACATTTTGTCAAGGAAGTTTTGTTCCACAAAGGAAACATGTAGTGGCATCTGGGGATAGATGGGCACCACAATTTGGACATACTTTTGGTCTGCCGGTTACAGTTTTAATGATTGGAGTTTCAGGTTCTGGAGCTTGTTCTACTGGTTTAGCTTCAACATATGTTTCCATTCTTTTATCTGGTTCAAGGTTTTGATTTGAGTAAATGTTTTCAGCTACGTATAAATTTGGTTTTTGAGGTTCTTCGGGTTCCAATATTGTCTGAGGAATTGGTTCTTCGATGGTTTGCGGGGTTTCGTCTTCAGGGTGTTTTTCGAAGAGCGCTTGCTGATTTGTAATAAACTCTTCTGTTTCGTCGTACAAATGTAGAGTAAATGTCGGATGACGAAAGACAAATTCAGGAAATTTATACATTGGAATTAGAACGTATAGAGGTCCTTGTTTAGGATCTAAATTATGAGCTTCCAACATTTTACTGATTATTATACTGTAATAGTAAAGGTTAACGAAAGGAATTAGGGTTTTAAAGAACATTTTGCGATTAAAGTCCAATTTTTCGGTTAGCACTAACCGGTTATAAAATGGTACTAGAGCTTTCCATCCCGGAAGTCCCATGTTTTTAAATATTTTATACATACATATTTTTACAGTTAGATAAACGATAAAAAATATGAATATTATAATTAAGAAGTATTTACCGGTTCCTTCCATTATCATGTTTGTAGCCTCCTTTTATTATAATTATATCATGTGATTTAAAATATTTAAAGATTTTCTTTCAGGGTTATTTAAAGCGACGGTTTAAATCGTTCATTTTGGATACTAGACCATGGTAGTCTTGCGGGTTTTGGTATGTTCCTTTATTTCCTTTGTTTTCTTGTTTTACTGGTTTAACTATATTGTTTGTTTGATTTACTCCGTTTAAGCGGTCGACAATGTCACTAGGTTTTTGATTGAATCCTCTTTTCATCATTCCCTGCATCACTTGGTTTTTATTTTCATTATTGATTATCATTTTCCCACTCTACTTTCTCAAATATTAATTCGGTTATGTTTTTTAATAGGTCTTTTGGAAGTGGACTACCAGCGGCGTTTTTATGGCCACCTCCACCTCTTTTTTTAGAGATAACGCTTAAGTCAGCCCGGTCTTTACCACGATAACTTATTCCTCTTGAGATGTTTACTAAAACGATATAAGAGAGTTCATCATATTTTCTTATCAGGTAATTTCCAAGTTCACTACGATATCTTTCCGCATAAACTAAACCAACTAAGTCACCGTCTAATTTGATTTTCATCATTTCTTTTTCTTTTTGTTCAAGGTATCTTTGAATTTTTTCGTTTTCGATTTTTATCAGTTTTTTATCAAAAGCTGTATAGCTAAATTCTTCATGAGTTTTGATGAATCTTAGATATTTTTTAACGTATCCTTCTCTTCCATACATCGAAAAGATAATGTCTAAATCTTTGGCTTCTGGTCTGCCAACCTTTTCCCATTCCCAAGTATCTAAGAGTCTTACTCTTTCAACTAATTCTTTAGTGGAGTTTCTCTGTAAGTATTCGTTTTGGGTTAAAGAGTTTAAGTAATTATAGTAGATACTTGTTCCACATTCTTTATGACCATCTTTTTCATCTATAACGTTTATGAATGGATACTTGTTTAAACCGATGTTACTTATATGGTGATCAAATATTTTTATTTTGTTTTTGTATTTTGAATTGTTTATTTCTTCGGCATATTGTTCAGTAATGTTTAAATCGACAACGTGGATTTCATCGTAGTTAGGATTTTCAATTACTTTTTTGACGTTTTCATCGACTTCATCGACATTGGCAAGAGCATATTCAAAGTTTTTGAATACGAGTTTTCCTAAGATGACAGCGGTTAGCCCATCTGGGTCAGCAATATGAGAAATTAAAAATATTTTTTTGTCTAACATTTTCCTTCCTCCTTATACTTTTTTATAGGTCCATAAGTTAATCTGTAACCATCGATTAATCCATATTTATTGATTGCCTCTAAATGGGATTTAGTTGGATATCCTTTATGTTTTTTAAAGCCATATTCTGGATGGACTTTATCTACTTCATATAGCATGTGATCCCGTGTTACTTTGGCAATGACACTGGCAGCAGCGATTGTTAAGCTTTTAGCATCTCCTTTGATAATTGGTCTTACGTCAATATCTAAGTCAATTGGCATGGCATCAGTTAAGACAATATCCAAAGGAATCTTTTTTCTTAAATTTTTTATAGCTATTTTCATGGCTTCTCTACTTGCTTCATAGATATTAATTTCATCTATCGTTTTGGCATCGACTATGCCTATTCCGTATGGAATATTATTAATTAAATATTCATAAAACTTTTCACGTTTTTTTTCGGTTAATTTTTTTGAATCAGTTAATCCTTCTAATTCAAATCCTTCAGGAAGACAGGTACAAGCAGCAACTACAGGTCCATATAAAGGCCCACGTCCCGCTTCATCGGTTCCACCAATATATTTATATCCTTCCTTTTTTAACTGTTTTTCATATTTTAATAAATCAATATCTTCTTTCATAAGTCTAACCTTTCTTTAGTTATTATAACATATTTGAAAATAAAAAAACGATTAAAATCATCATTTTCTTAATTCATTATCGTAAATGGATCACTTATTGTTCCACTTCCACCTAAGGAGAGACTAGAGGTTAGATATACGACGGGACGAACGCTGTAAGAACGGCTCGCTAGGATGATGCCGACAAAGCCATCGCTGAACCCCCCAAAAACACCGTACGAGTCGTCAGCATAAGGCGAAACAAGCCACCAATACGTTCCTGGAATATACATCCAATTCGTAGTTACACATGTCTCTAAATTTGTTGATTGTAACATTACACTATTGCACAAGCTTTGATTACTATTTGCATCTAAATAATCACTCGCACTTGCTAATGCTACTTTACCATTCCATTTATATGACTTCTCTTCTTCTAACATCAATGATAGTTCACCATTGGCATTATCATCTCCGCCTACTCCTCCGATATTCCAATCTGTACTTACTATCATTCCTTGTGATGTTCCATTTATACTATTATAATAGTCTCCATTTAAATATTTATTTAATGTTGAATCATCTATTACTTCTCCTCTATATGGTCCATTCACAAACTCTGCTGGACTTCCTACCATATTTGCAGTAGAACTCCATGCGTTACATCCATATGAACTCATATTTGAACAATATCCTGTTGTTCTTGCTCCTCGACTATCAAATGCCATTTGATCTGGTAGTACTTCATTTCTGAGTATCTTATATGTTCCATTAGTCTCTTTTGATATTATTCTCCATAACTCTCCATTAAACTCTATATAGTTATCTGGATTACTTCCTCTATATACATATCTTCCTGATGAATATTCATCTGCATATAATCCATCTCCACTATCGGCTACTGAAACTGTGTTTCCTCCGATTAATGCAGTATTACCTGTTGGCTCTTCTTCTCCTGTTGATTGTTCATAATTTAATGTTACTTCTAAGTCACTTGTTATATTACTTGGCTGACTTGTCGTACTCGCATTATTTGATACTGTTACGCTAAATACTGTACTTTCACTTGCCTTTAATACTTCTCCTTCTTGTATCCCACTTGTCTCAGATATTATCGCATTATTATTACTATCACTCTTTTGGATTGTTTTTAATACTGCGTCTATTGATCCTTGATTCTCTACTGTCACATCATATGTGATTGAATCTCCTGGTAAATACAAGTTTGTTTTAAATGTCGCCGTTGTCTCTGTATGACTTGGCTCTTCGGCATTCTCTGCCCTTCCTATTACATTCCTACTTTGAATATCTGTAATTAATACTTTAAACCCATTTGTTATATTACTTGTTCCATTAATATTAAGCTGAGTTCTAAATACTGCATATCCGGCTGCTATTACTAAAAGAATACTACATAGACCTAAAAATATATAGTTCCTTTGTCTTGTATTAAATCTTTGGCTCATATAAAAACACTCCTTTTCTATTGTACAATTCCATTGTACACCCCCACCCCCATGAAAATCAAGCTTTTAGGGGGATTGTGTAATTTAAAAAAAAATAATTTGTGTATTCATTACATAAATAACTCTATAAAAAAAGAAGAATTATTTCTTTTCTTCTAATTTTTTAATAACTTGTTTTGACACTTCGATTACTTTTTCTTTAATGGCATTAGCTGATTTTTCAATATAAGGTGTTCCTTTTTCGATTGTATATTCAACTAAGTCATTAGCAGCTTTTTGAAGTTTTTTTGCTTGTTTTTTAGCTTCTTCTAAAACTGTTTCTTTATCTAAGTTAGCTAAACCATCTTGAATTTCAGCAATTTTAAGTTCAACAGCTTCTCTAACTTCATCGACGTCAATGTTTTTTACTTTTGCAATAAAATCATCCAGCATTTTTTTTAAGTCTTCTCTCGTTTCTGATCCTTTTTTAGGAGCAAATAAGACTCCGAGGGCGGCACCTACACCAGCTCCTAGTAAAAATTTTCCTAAACCGTTTTTCTTTTTAGTCATTTTCATTTCCCCTCTTTCTTTTGAATAGACTTCCAATTTTGTCAGCAACAAAACTGACAATGGTATCACTAACACTAACCATAGCGTCAGTCGCACTGTCGATGATGTTAAATACGCCATCTAATTTTCGCGATTTGTCCGCAACATCGTCAACTAAGCGATCAACTTTGGCAAGTGTCTTAATAGTGTTTACAACGAGAACTATTAAAGCTACTACTAATATAATTAATAATATGTAAAATATTACAGATAATGACTGGATAAATATATTCATCACTTTTTATCTCCTTTTTCATACATAGAATCGATTAAACTAAATAATTCACTATCGCTAATTTTACGTGGAGTTTTTTTCGGGGCTTCTTCGGCTTCTTTATCCATTTCAGCGTTTAATAAATCAGTTAGTTCATCATTATTACTACCCACTTCTGTATTACCACCGTGACGAGGTTTTTCCCCAATTATATCAGATTTATAATCATCATTTTCAAGTGATGGAATATCGTCTTTGATTTCTTCTTTTGGTTTTGATTCTTCTTCATCGAATAATACTCTTTTTTTACCAAACAAAGTTGTTTCGATATCTGATTCTAGTGAACCATAAGCTTTGTTTCTGATTTCATCTACGCTTGCTTCTTTGGCATTGTAAGAATTTTCAGAACTACGACGAATTTCATCTTTTGGATAATCTTTATCTAATATTCCGTATACTGGAGATATTATTGGAGATGGTTTGAATACTTTCTTCTCTTCTTTTGGTGGATTATATACGTCATTACGGTAGTTTGATTTTTTCTTATCTTTTTTCAAAGATACTGGTTGTTCGACATCTAGGGAGTCAAAATCTTTGTCATCAAAGAATGGAAATTTCTTTTCTTCTTTGACTGGAACTGGCTCTTCGGTGATGTCAGGTTCATCCGTTTCTGAAGGAAGGTCCGCATGTTTTTCTGAACGAGTTGCCTTTACAGGTGAAGGTATTTCTACTTGAATTACTTCCTTTTTGATTGGTTCTTCTTTTTTGCCTCTTTTTTCTTCTTTTTCTTCAACTTCTACTTCTTCAGTAAATAAGTTTTTTACTTTGTCAAATAGACCCATTTTATACACCTCTACTCTTGATCTTCATATTTTAAGAAGTTATCGTCATTATCTTCTTTTTTGGAAGAAAAGACGTCATATGTTTCTTCTTTGTTTTGTAAAAAGTTCTCGCTCAATGATAATTTTATTATATTATGGTTGTACTTTATTGTCGATAAAATGTATGAACAGTTAAGAACGGCATTATTTATATCTTCTTCAGGGACTAAGGTTTCAATTTTAGCGTAATTATAAACAAATTCAATTAAGTACAAATTATCGCGTTTAGTTATTTCTAGATAACCTTCCGTATCACCGTCTATTTTTCTCGAATAATATTTTGAATTATCTTCTTTGTATTTTACAGCTTTTTGATAATAATAACTTACTTCATCGAGATATAAATAATAATAGACACCACCTGAATATATTTTATCATTCGAGCCAGTACTATCAATGTAGGTCATACCACGAGGAACGTAATATTTATAACCTATACCCACACGGTTATATAAAGTATTATCTTTTGATAAGACGACGTTGATTATGTTATCAATACTAGTAGTGTCAATTCTAACGATTGTACAACCAGTAAGTAACAAGGTCATTAAGCATAAAAGGATAATCTTCTTCATATACACACCTGCTTACTTTAAATTATACCAGATTTTAAAAAGAAATCATATAAAAACATTTAGTTTACATGTCAATCTTTGTATACTCTTGTCATATATATAGGTAATCCTCGCTTAATAAATTTTTCTTCGTATTCACTTGTTTCGTTTTCAATGTCATCGTGGGTTAAATCTAATGACAATTCAGCTATTTTATAACCATGGTTAACAAAGGATATCAATGAGTATTCAAAGAGGTGACGGTTGTCGGTTTTTTGAATTATTATTTTATCTTTTTTAAAAATTTTATCATATTTATTTAAAAAATTTTCACTTGTAAGTCTTCTTTTGGTATGTCTTTTTTTGGGCCATGGATCTGAGAAGTTTAAATAAATGCATGATATTTCTTTAGAAAAAACATCTTCAATGTTGCCGGCATCCATTTTTATTAATTTTAAATTAGGAATATCTTCATTTTCTAGTTTTTCACAGGCTCTTACAATAACACTGTCAAACATTTCAATTCCAATAAAGTTAATATCTGGATATTTTTTTGCCATTTTGATTATGAAATCCCCTTTTCCCATTCCGATTTCTAGATGGATAGGTTTTTCATGGGAAAAGATGGTCTGATACTTTCCTTTATAGGCTTCGGGATTTTTAATTATATAAGATGAAGCTTCAATTTTTTCTTTAGCTCCTTTTACGTTTTTTAAGCGCACTTTCATCACCTTTTCCAATTATAGCACAAAAAGTGGATAAACGCATATAATTTATGTAGATATTGAAAGGGGCAAAAAAATGAAAAAAGATCGAAGTGCTGGTGCGATGCCAGTTTATCCTGGAATGATTCCAAATTATGGAGGAATGATTATGCCTGGGCAGGTAATACCTATGCCATATTATCAGGACCAAAGCTGTCCGATGGCCAATAATAGTGAACTAAATTCTTTAATGACTAAGGTTAATAATTTAGAACAAAGAGTTAGAGCCTTAGAAAATACAGTTCAAGGTTCAAGTAGTTCTAATTACAATAGTACAAATTATCAAATGATGTAACAGTTCCTAGAACTGTTTTTTTGATACAAAAAAAGTATTAAAACTATTTTTTAATACTTTGATATATTTTTTGTAAAAGAGATGTAGTCTTAGCTAGTTTTTCTTCAAGGTCTTTGTTTTGAGATTGAAGATTTTCATTTTCTTTTTTTAGTTTTGTTATTTCATCATCTAATTTATCTTTTTGATCATTTGCTTTCTTTGTTTCAGTTTGAGCTTTATCAAGTTCTTTCTGAAGATTATCTATATTTGTCTGCAAATCTTTAATGGTTTCTGTTTGTTTAGTATAGTCTTTTTGAACATTATTATAGTTATCAATAAAGTTGTTGATGGTCGCAGTCATATCGTCAAATTCTGAATCATTTTTTTGAGAAGGTTTTATTTCTTTTTTGACGTCTTGTTCAGGAGTTAATAACTCTGATTTGTCATATTCTTTCTCATCTTTAATATCTAAACCTGATATTTCTTCGGATAAGCTTTCGATTTCATCTAGTAAATCTTCCGCTTTTTTCGGAGATATTTTAGTCATTTCGGAAACAAAGTCGACATTTTCTTCTAAATCATCGCTTTTTTCAGAGAACTCTTCAATATATTTTTCGTAAAGGTTTAACTCTTTTATCTTGTTCATAATGTCTTCGATGCTGACAGCATATTTATTCATAAGATTACGAATGTTTTTGTCTTTAGAGTAACTTTCATAAAATTCTTCATCATCAGGAATTAAGATATTAGCACGGAAGATTTGTTCTTCTTCTTTGCCTTCTTCGCCATCACTAAAATGAATATCCATTTTTTCGATAACAGATTTTATAAAATCATCTTTATCTTTAACTGCTTTGTCAACAGATTCTTTAGATAATGTTTTAAACAATTTACTATTGTCTTCTCTAATGTCTCTAGCTAATTTTTTGATTGCTAAAAATTTCTCTTTTTCTAACATATTATTACACCTCTTTTATTCTTTAGTTTTAGGCACGTGAATCGTATTTACCTTCTTTAGTTGAAACGATAACACGGTCGTTTTCATTTATAAATAATGGAACTTTTATTGTTAACCCATTTTCAAGGGTTGCTTCTTTTGTCGCATTTGTTGCGGTGTTACCTTTAATACCAGGTTCTGTATGAGCAATATTATACTCGATCTTTTCAGGTAAGTTAATTCCTAAAACTTCACCTTGATAGAAGGTAACTTCTACTTCTAAACCTTCTTTTAGATATTTAGCGTCATCACCTAATGAACTTTTATCTAGATCAATTTGTTCGAAGGTTTCCATATTCATAAAGTTATAAGCATCGCCAGTACTGTATAAAAATTGCATAGGCACTTTATCAATGATAGCTTTTTCAAACTTAATGTTTGTATTGAATGTTTTTTCAATGGTTGAGCCTGTACGTAAGTTTTTTAACTTAATTCTAACAAAGGCTGGACCTTTTCCAGGCTTAACGTGTAGAAATTCTTGGATTAAATAAATATTTCCATCGATGATAACGGTCATGCCATTTTTAATATCGTTAATATTTATCATTTTTTAATCACCTTATTTCTTTTCTACATGTTCAGTTGTTTTATTACATTTAGGACAATGTCTTCTTAATTTTAAACGCTCTGTTGTATTTCTTTTGTTTTTTTCTGTACGATAGTTTTCACTTTTACAGTCGCTACAAACTAGAGTTATATTTTCTCTTGCTTCTCCTTTTTTAGCCATGTTATCCCTCCTTTTCGCATTTCTGTTAGTATTATATCAGATTATTGGTAAATTTCAAAGTATTTTTGAGAAACTCTTTGGGCAAGTCGTTTATTTATTGCAGATTGATGGCTTGTGGCTCCATCTGGGACAGAGATATTTGGAGAAATAATTGTAAAGGCAACTTTAGGATCATCATATGGGGCATAAGCGGCAAATGTCGTCGTAATTGTTTCTTTGTCAACTACTCCATCTCCATTTGTGTCGACGAAGCTTTGGCTGGTTCCGGTTTTACCGGCTGGTTTATATGACAAGTTAATATAACCGGCTCCGGTTCCATATTCCAAGACTGCTTTAAAGCCTTCTTTTACTCGTTCTAAGTATTCAGGTTTAGTGTCAACTGTATTTAAGGTTGTCGGTTCGGTTTCATTTGTTAATTTTCCATTATCATAAAACCCTTTTAAAAGATATAATTGTTTACGATTACCGTTATCGGCAATGGTATCTATATACTGCGCTAGTTGAACTGGGGTATAGTTATCATATTGACCGATTGAGAAGTCTAATAAATGTCCGGGCTGCTTGCTTGTTCCTTTATAACCAGTACTTTCAAGTGGCAAATCAATCCCTGTTTTGACTCCTAAACCAAATTCAGCAAAAGTGGTTCTATAGGTATCAAAGGCGGCAGTGTCGATAGAAAGAGGTTTATTGTATTCATATTTTCCTTTACCGACGTTTATTGCTGTATAGTACTGATAAGTATTTGATGAGTAGGCTAAAGCGGTTATATCGTTTAGTTTACCAAGTTTTTTCCATGAACATTTTTCTGGAGTGGCAGCTATCTTGACACATGTATCATATCTAACTTCACCTATTTTTAGGGCACCGGTGTTATATCCAACTATTTGGCTAGCTCCTTTGACAACAGATCCCATAACAACTGGTGAGGTTAAGGCGCCCGGAGTATAATCGACGACAACTTTTTTTCCATCAACTTCTTTTACTTGTTTTCCAGCCATGGCTAAAACTTCACCGGTTTTAGGGTTTGTTACAATAACAAACGAATGATCATAATATTCAGTATTGGCTTCGCTGGATGCTTGCAGAACTTCTTCGGTGAGCATTTCTTCAACCGCTTTTTGAAGTTCAATATCAATGGTTAAAACAATATCTTGACCTCTTTTTCCTTCTTCAATAAGTTTATATGATCCATCATTTAAAACTTGATATTTGTTCTTTTTTCCTCTGAGGATATCTTCATATTGATATTCTAAGTAACTAGTTCCTACTCTATCGTCTAAGCTATATCCTTTTTCTAAGTAATCGTCTTTAAGTTCAGCTGGAATTCCAGATTTACTATTAGAAACGTTTCCAAGAATTGTTCTGAAGACTGAGCCATATGGATAAGTTCTTTCCCAGTCAAGTTTGGTTCCGACGCCTTTTAAATCAGTTAGATTTTCAGATATAAGGGCGTATTCTTCATCCGATACATTTTCTCCTTTTAGAATTTTTTCATCATAGGAATAGCCGGTATTCATAAGTTTATAGATATATGCGGCTTTTTTATCGGCTTCAGTATAGAGGGCTAATTCTTCGGGGGTTATTCTTTCTAATTCGAGATTATAGATGTCGTCATTAGTGAGTTTTCGTTCGTCAAGTTGTTTCCATTCTTCGTCGGTTATTTTAGCTCGAGCTTTTTTCTTGTTGTTTTTAATCCAGAATTCCCTAAGGTCAGTATCTGATAATGATGAATAATCGATGTCGATCATTCCAGTAAGTTTATAAGCAACGGACATTTCTTCTTTCGTTGTTACTTTGCTTGGTTTTTTATAATATATTACTTTGGTTGGAACATTATCGACGATTAGGTTCATGTTGCGGTCGTAGATACGGCCTCGCGGAGCAGTTTCACCGTCGACAGTAGTTTGAGTTAAGGTTTCAAGTTCGGCTTCGTATTTTTCTTTTCCAACTATTTGGATAAAGAATAGGAATATTACCAGGACAAAGAGGATTAAGATAACAATAAAGGTTAAAATGTTATATCTTTTTTCAATTTCAACTTTAACGTCTTTAAAATTACGATATGTGTTTAGATTGTTATAGCTAAGTTTGCTTTGTCTTTTGCTTATTTTTAGAGAATTTTGACGTTTAGTTTTAATTTTTTTAAAAAAAGAAACAATTTTATCTATAAGTTTCATTTGTTATCACCTCACTTCAGGACAATCATATAATTTTATTAAGGGGGTTTTTATGAGATTTATAATAGAGGGTTATGTTAATCAAATTAAGAGTGATGATATTATAAAATTTGCATCTTCTAACAACATTTTGATTAGTGAAGAGGAAGCTTTATTTTTAAAAGGGTTATTAAAATCTCATTTAGATGATGTTTTAAGTGGAAATGATGCAGAAGTATTGCAAATAATCGAGAGTCATTTTGACAATTTTCGATTTACGAAAATGAAAAATTTATATTTGATTTATAAAGATAGATATAAGACTTATTTGTAATAATTTCTAATTTCTGTTAAAAGTTTTGAGTCATATTTTTGATTTCTGATCATTTCAATTTCAAATTTATATGGTGGATAGGTACGATCTTTGCCACCATCCATACTTACATAAGGGGTTTCTAAAAGCATAGGAATTCCTTTTAATTTTTTATGGTAAATTATTTTCATTAAATTGTCAAAGCCTATTTTACCAAATCCTATATTATCGTGACGATCTTTATGAGCATTTATTTCGTTTTTACTATCATTTATGTGCATGCATCCAATTTTATCTATGCCGATTATTTTATCGAATTTTTCTAACACTTCATCAAAGTTATTTAAATCGTATCCCGCGTCGTGAATATGGCATGTGTCAATGCAAACCATAATTCTATTTTGATTTTCGATGCCATCAATAATATATTTTAAGTCTTCAAAAGTTGTTCCAAGTTCGGTTCCTTTGCCGGCCATGGTTTCTAAGCAAATTACTGGACCATCTTTTTCATCTAAAACGAGGTTTAATCCTTTGATAATATTATCAAGGCCTCGCTCTTTACCTAGACCAACGTGACTTCCCGGATGAAGAACGATAAGGTTTATTCCTAATTTTTTAGCTCTTTCGACTTCACCTTTTAAAAAGTTTACGGCAAAATTAAATTTTTCTTCTTCTTTGTCGTTGGCAAGATTGACGATATAGGGAGCATGAATTACAACGTTTTTGATATCGATATTATTTTCTTTCATGAGTTTTTTGGCTTCACGCACAACGTTTTCATCTATGGGGCCTCTTACAGTATTTTGAGGGGCACCTGTATAAAACATAAATGTATTAGCATTGTAGCTTAGGGCTTCTTTGACTGAGCCGACGAGTCCTTCTTTTTTATTATAAGATACATGACTTCCAATTACTAGGTCTTCCATATTTTCACCTCTAGCTAATATAATACCACATTTTTGGTTATTCGCCTAGGAGTTTAGAAAAAAGTTTGAAGCTGCCAGTGATGATTTTTTGAACATATTTTTCGGCGGTTTCGGATACTTTTAGACCGGCTTTAGCAATAGTGTTGTCGTAATTTTTAGGTGGAGTTACATAGTTATCAATATCGATGTTTTTTCCTTCTTTGACATCTTCTTCGAATTTTTTTATTTGGTTTTCGGTAAGGGTGGCTTTTTGTTTGTTTTGAAACTCGAAGTAACCTGTACTTTGAGAGATGTAAAGGGCCAAGAAGGTGATAAAGAAAAAGATAAAAATATATTTAAAGATTTTGTTTAAGGTTTTAGTTTTCATTTATGTACTCCCCTATTATCGGAGCAATTAGTTCGATTGTATTTAAAACTTCATCGATAGTGTTTTCTTGTCCACCTATTTCAAGAAGGGTCATTTTAGGGCTTAGATCTTGGTTATAGATTCCATTATTGCCACTTCCTTCTTTGCCAATAACTCCTCTTGTCAGTTCAGGATATTTAGCTTTTATTTTATCGTTTATTTTATTTGTCATATCTAAATTACTTTGATAGTTTGAATTTTCTTTACCAATGACAAAAATAATTTTAGCGCATGATTTATTATTGATAATGGTTGTAGATTTATCTTTGGATAGGGCATCACGATGAAGGTCGATAATAAGTTTTAAGGTTGGCGTATTTTGAATCGTTTCAGTTATGAGATTTCTAGCTGCTTGATAACTTTTGTTGTAACTCATATTGTTTAGGTTCATATAGTCAACGAGGTTATCTTCCATAACGAGTGCTTTTACGTCGTTTTCGGCAAGTTTATCTTGCATGATATAAGAAGCCATCATGACGCCTGGTTTAATGTTGTAATTTTCTAAAGCTTCGCCTTGGTATTCTTCGGATTGATGGGAATTATAAATATAGACTGTCGGGTCGGCTTTGAGATTATTTACTTCACTGAAATTAGGATTACTTACATAAGTCATGACTTCTTCTTTTTGAGTAAATGGCAAACTCGCTTCTAAGATAGATAACGGTTTATTGATGTTTAAAACGCTAGAAAACATCTGGGAAAATAAATTACTAGCTTTCTTTTCGTATAACAAATGATAATTAGAATCAGATATTAGGACTTTAACAAAATCCTCGTTACTTCTAACTAATTTAAAATTCATAATTATGTTATAGGATATTTGATATCCTATAAAAACTAAAAATAGATAAAATAATAAACGATATTTAAATCTTCTTTTTTTTACTAACTTCATTTTTGCCATATAATCCCCCATTTCTATGGTTAATTATATGCCTTTTAATTCAAATAAAATGTAGAAAAAACTAGTCATTTTATGAAATGTGATTTCTTTGAGTGAACATTTATAAATAACTAGTTTCAATACTTCATCTGTAAAATTATTTATCATTAGTAAACTTGTAAGACATTTTCACTTATAAAGTTTTTGATAAATTTTTTATTTGACTTTGAGATAGACCTGTGTTTTTGACAATATCATTAATTGGCATTCCAAAATTGAGAAGATTTTGAGCAATTTTCATAGTAGCGTTTTCTTTACCACGCTTCTCGCCACGTTTTTCACCAAGTCTTTCACCACGAGATTCACCCTCTTCAACACCATTGGCATAATATGTATTACGGATTTTTCTCTCATCTTCTTCTACTGATATAAAGTTTGCAAAATAATTTTCATCATTTATTCTGTTTACTTCATCTTTTATTTTTTTCATAAAACCATCTCCTTTCTCTGCTAAAAACTCTAAATCTTCTTTTGATGCCGTCATCATTTTCAGAAAGTTATATTCATCACCTTCATTATAACACCTGCTATTTATTTTATCCAGATTTACATCATAAATTTCTAAATTTCTAACTTTAATTCTTAATGTTTCTTTATTTATAACTTTGCTTATGCTTATCTCGGGCATCTTTGTCCCTAAACCTACTGTTAGATTTATTTGAACAAAATCTAAATCATTATTATATTCCTCTCCTACTTTTATGTGACTGGCATATACTAGAGCAATATAACTAAAGTTTCTTTCACTAAGGCCATTATAATTATGACTATTTACTTCAATATTAACGAAAAGATTATCTGTTTTAATTAAAACATCTAAATATTTTCCTTTTTCATAAATATTGTTTTTAGTAAGTTCGGGGGATATAATTTTAAAAGTTTTAAATTTTCTTTTAAGAATTCTTTCTATGAATTCTTTTAGTATTTGTTCATTGCCAGGCATACAAAGGACGGCTTTAAACATTTTGTCATTAATAAGTTTATAATATGTTTTTACTTTGATATTTTAACCTCCTTCATAGATAATCATAGTGTGTCACCTTCGGGTTTCCTTTTTTTATTTCAAACTTTTTCTTCAAAATATGAAAAAAAATATGAAATTTACTTTTTTCATAGCTTAATATATTATTTTCATCAGATAATCTAAGTTCAGTACTCTTGAAACTTACATTATACTAAAGTTTCAAAGTCATAACCAAATATATAAATATTTTTCAATTTAAGTACATCACTTTTAGCACTTTTATTTATAAATAAAAGGATAATTTATAACACCTTTTTATAATCATTATTTTCAATATTGTGAAGGGAATGATTTAGGGATTCACTAATTAAATCAGATAATTTTTCAATAACAAAATCTTCTTCTTTTGGAGTCACCATAAAATTATAGCCGGTTGGGTTTAATACTTCAGTGATTAACGATTTTGTCTGGTTTTCGGTTAGGGTTCCAACTATTCCAAAAAGATTTTCTTTATCTTGATTATTTATTTGACTATCTTTATTTAAGTAGTTAACGTTTACCATTAACTTATTTTTGGGATTATTTATATTTTCTTTTTGATAAGCAAAATGTTTATACATGTAACCAATCGTGTCACTGACAATAGATGCGGCATCGACGACAGTTGGCACACCTACAGCAATTACTGGGATGCCTAAGGTATCTTCACTTATTTCTTTTCTTTTATTACCTACTCCACTACCTGGGTTTATGCCAGAGGTTGATATTTGAACTGTTTTATTTATTCTTTCTAGGGAGGATGAGGCAAGAGCGTCGATTACGATAACAAAGTTTGGTTTAACGGTATCAATAATACTTTTGATAAGGTCACTTGTCTCGATTCCGGTTTCACCCATGACTCCTGGTGATAAGGCACATATTCTTCGGTAGTTATCGTCTAGGTCACCATATAGATACAGATGGTTGGTGACGATTGTTTTAGATATTACTAAAGGTCCAAGGGCATCGGGTGTCGATTTTTCGTTACCAAGTCCAATGATTAAACCAAAGTCTTCTTTTTTTATTTTGGTTTTTTCGAGAACTTTTTTTAGTTCTTTGGTTAGTATGGTTATAATTTCTCTTCTTGTGTCATAATCTGTAATGTCTTCAAATTCAATAGTAATATAGGTACCTGGTTTTTTGTTTATTTTTTTGGCGGATGTTTCATTTAAGTTGATGGTTGTTATTTTGTTTTTACCGACTTCTTCAACAGTTCCTTCTTCAGTTAATTCAATGGCTAAATCGGTACGTAGATTAAATTTTTTTAGATCTATTTGATGTTTCATAGTTTCACCTCAAATATTATTTTTCCCATAATGATACTTTTTATTGTATTTTTCTTGCATTTTTAAGTTTTTTTTGTTAAAATGATTGTACGAATGGCTTGGAGGTGAATATTGTGGCCAACTTAAAAAATGCGAAAAAGAGAATTCTTGTAAATAAGAAAAAAGAAGTGCGTAACAACAATTACGAAGCTAGCATTAAAACAGCTATTAAAAAAACCGAAAGAGCAATTGCTAGAAAAGATAAAGATTTAGCTAATGAAAATTTAGCTGTAGCAATTAAGAGAATTGACAAGGCCGCTGGTGCGAAAGTTATCGCTAAAAACACAGCAGCTCGTAAAAAATCAAGATTAACTAAGAAAGTAAATTCTATGGTAACTGAGTAATTTACTTTTTTTGTTAAAAAAATAGGATTTTCATCCTATTTACAAGTGTAACCTGCGGCTTCCAAATCTTTTTGAGCTGCTTCTTTTGACTGATCTGCTTCAGTGTCAAAACCGAATAATTCTTTAGATTCGTCGTCCATCTTGTCAGTGTCAGCTTTCATGGTGTATTTAATGGTAGTTCCGTCAACAGTTATGTCAGAGTCGACACCGTATTTTTCTTCATATTCAGACATTTGCTTGTCTAATGAATCTTTCAAAGTGTCCATGTAATCGGCATAGCTTTCAGGAAATTCCATTGTCATTATAGCTTCAACAGTTTTTGTTTTATTTCCATTAAAAGTGGCACTTATTTCTTGAGTCATATTTGCACCACTCTCTTCACTTGTCATGGTACAACTTAAAGTTTCTGTTCCACATCCGGTTAAAGCTAACACGCCAACGAAAAGGCCGAGGGCTAATAAACCTTTTTTCATACTTACCTCCCTACAACTATAGTATATCACATTTATTTCATTTTTTTATCACATTTATTTCACAATCTCAAATATTGTATTTTTTTAATAATCATGTATAATAAAAGTAATTTTAAAAGGTGGTGAATTTATGCGAACTTTGAGAAACTTATTAATTACAGTTTTACTTGTAATTTTAGCTTTTTTAATATATGATAACCGCGTTTTAATTGTTCAAAATTTATCGAAAACACTGGATAAGGGTGAAACTATAGTTCTACCTAATAATCCAACTTATAAAAATAATTTTGAGTTCGGGTTTGTCAAGGAAACTGATGATTTTACGGCAAGTAATAGACAAGAAATTTTAGATATTTTATATACTGTATTAAACAACGGACTTAATAATTTTACTTTTTACTGCGATCAGAATTATGAAACTTGCGTAAATGATTTTAAAGAGATAAGTCGAGATCAGGTTTTACTTTCAACTATCAACAATATGGTTTCTCCTTTTAACAGCTACGATAAGATTTCTTTTACGATTGCGGCTTATGGTAAGATAGATATGGAAATTCAAAAATTATACAGCGATGAAGAAATTATTAAAGTTGACAACGAAATCGAGAGGTTAATTACAGAAAATCTCGGCGATAAGATGAGTGACCGAGATAAGATCAAGTTTTTCCACGATTATTTAATCAACAACAGTAAATACGATCAAGACAGAGCGACAGCAATTGAAAATGGTAGTGATATCGATAATAATTCCCATAAAGCAATTGGTCCGCTTTTCGATAAGATTGCTTTGTGCAGCGGGTATAGTGATGCGATGAAGTTATTTTTAGATAAATTAGAGATTCCAAATTACAAAATTTCTAATACTAGACACAGTTGGAATTTAGTTTATGTCGACGGAAAGTGGTTACATTTGGATTTAACTTGGGATGATCCGGTCACGGATACCGGGGTTGATTTACTTTTACATAAATTTTTCTTGATTACAACTGATGAGCTTCATGATTTAGATGCAACGGAACACAATTTCAATGCGGAATATTATCCAGAAGCAGAAAAAGCCTAAAAGGCTTTTTCTATTGGTAAAATTACGGTTGCTCTAGTGTATTTTTCGGGTTTAGATGTATAATCTAATACTCCTTGATGTGCGGTTATTATTTCGTCGGATAAAGATACACCTAATCCAGTTCCTCTAGCTTTAGTTGTGTAAAATGGTTCTTTGATTTTATTTAAGGTTTCTTTATCCATTCCTACTCCATTATCTTCAATATAAACTTTAATTTGGTCATTATTTATTTTGGTCCAAATTTTTATTTTTGTTACACCGTCAGCTTCACAGCTATTTTTTAAAAGGTTAATAAAAACTTGAACTAGACGGTTATAATCACCGTTTATATATATTTCATCGTCTTTTAGATCGGCTTCAAGCTTTATTTTATAGGAGTTAAATAATAGTTTAGTGTTTTTGATAACGTCTTCTAGGAGAAGGTTAATATCGACTGGTTCTTTATTTATTTTTATTTTATTCATGGCCAGGAAGTCTTCTAAGAGTAATAAGGTCCGGTTGATTTCTTCTTTTAAAATTGGAATGTATTTTTTGGCATGGTCCTGATTGTTTACGTCAAACATATCGAGGTAGCCTTTACATACGGCAATCGGATTTTTAATTTCGTGGGTTATTTGAAATAATGATGATTTGATTTCTTTATCGTGCTCGATTTCTTTTAGGCTCATATGAAGTTTTAAAACATCCTCTACTCTAGTATGCAGGAAGACGGCTCCAGATGTTAAGATGAATAGTAACATAGAGATAATTACGATGTTTATGGTTTGATTTGGAATAAAGCCGTTTATGGACATGTTTAAGATTAGCAAGGAAATCATTTTAATAAGGCAAAATTCGATTATAAATTTTTTGATATCTAAATTTTTTTCGTCTTTTAGATATAGTAAATAATAGATAACATATTCAGCTATAATTAAAATATAGAGGTTTTGATAAAAGGTCATGTAGTAACCGGCAATTAAGATTGAACAAAACAAAATAGTTAGTTTCGATTTTTTCAAATAAGCTAAAACTAAAGGAATATTAATTATAATTAAAGGTATTCCCAGAAATAAAGGTTTAGCAAATTTAAATATCATATAAATCATCGTAAATATTGCAATAACAAAAACTAATTCGTTTTCTTTTTTGTCAAAGGTTTTGGAGTATGCAGTATAAAGTAAATATAAGCTTAAAGGTAGTATTATATTGTTAATATCCAAAAGTATTATGTCTATTTTATCCATTTATTATCACCTGGCTTAATTATATATATTTCTTTTGTCGGTTTTTGTCGAAAAAAAGAAGAAAATGTGGAAATTAATGATTTTCTTCTTTTTTAAATATGATAAGTTTACTACAGATATAGTTAAATATAATAACTATGGCTTGGGCAATTATTTTACAGATAAAGTCATTATAAGATAAAAGGGTTACTGTTATGTACATAAATAACATTTCGACAAGTAATGATGAGATTCTAGCTAAAAAGAAGTTAATTATTTCTTTAATTCGTTTGGAACCTTGGGCTTTGCTTTTAAAGACATATTTACGGTTAGTAAGATAGGCAAAAGTTACGGCAATAATCCACGAAAGGACATTAGCAATTTGAATGTCTAGTGCCGATTTGGATGATAAAAATGTATTTGTAAAAATAGCATAGGTTATAATAGTAACGAGGGTGGTTAAAACACCAAATATTAAATAATTAATTATTTCATCATACTTTTTATAATATTTTAGGGTAAGTTCGTAAATTTTTTTCATTAGTTACAGACCTCATTTTTTGAACAAGTACTTTGGTACTGATATTTATATTGATTATTAGATTCATCATAAGTTATCTTTACACATCCATTCATTTTTTCATCGGTTGTTGGATCGATAACTTCTTTTTCACTATTTAAGTATCCTTCTTCTTTTAGGCATTTTAGACTTTTTTCGATTGACTGACCATTATTTAAAGGAAGCTCTCTAATGTTTTCGGTTCCCCAGCGCTTGGCAGCATTCAAAACTACAGATTTTTGTTCTTCAAAGGCATCTTCTCTTGAATTATTAATCGTATCGGTAATGGCCGGAATAACGATTGTCGCAATAATGCCTAGGATAACTATTACAGCTAGAAGTTCGATTAGGGTAAATCCTTTTTTCATATCTTTCACCTAGTTTAAATTATACTTTGGGTTTAAGGAGATGTCAACTTAAAAAGCAGGCATAGGCCTACTTAATCTTTACTTTTTGATTTCTTTGTAATTCTGGATATATTTTAGCGGCAATTTCGGTATATTCAATAATTTTCTGTTCATATTCTTCTATTTTTTTGCGGTCTTCAGCGTCTTTTATATTATTGATACCAATTGTATATTTAAAGTAGAAAAGTAATGGGTTTTGTTTAAAACACTCTTCAATATATTCTTGCCATTTTTGTTCAAATAAAAGTATTCTATTATTTAATTCTTCTTCGTCTTCAATGTAATCATTAACTTTAGTGATAAAGGTAACTCCTTTAATTTCTTCATCATCATATAGGTCATTGATTTCTGTGCCGACTTCTTTAGATACTTTTTTCATTTCTTCTAAATTATCACGTTCATTTATAAGTTCATAAGCATTTGCACAAAATGCTTCAAAATCTTTAATATTCATCATTTAATTACCTCCCGCCTTGATTAGGCAATGATAATTGTAACACTTTTTTCTTGCTAATGCAAAGAAAAAAATAGGTTTTTTCCTATTTTAAAGATGACGTCTCATTTGTGATTGTTCAGGTTCGTCTAATATTTGTTCTTCTGTAGGGACTTTTTCACTGTTTAGTTTTCTGATTTCATCATTAGCACGATTAACTTCTTCTAATTGAAGTTTCAAAGCTATATCAGCAAGTTCAGTGGCTTGTTTTATAATTTCTTCGTCGGTAAGAGTATCTTTTAGGGTCGGACGTATGGCTTGGTACATGTTCCCAATGATTTCATCTCTTCGAGCCATAATGTCTCTAGCTGTTTTGTTATATTTTTTTAGCCTTTGTCTCTCCTTTTCTATTCTTTCATTCATCGAACATACCTCCTTTACTATTTATATTTTATCACGTGGTTATTTTATGGTCAATGGGTTATCTTCTTGCGTAGACTTTTTGTTTAGCTATTTTTTGGGGTTCCAGTTCTTTTATTAAGCTATAGATTACTCCGCAAAGATTATGAATTCTTTTTGAGAAATATCTTTGATAATATTCTTCTTTACTCATACTAGAAACTAGACGACCATTTACTGGGACGTTGATAGATTTTGATGCTTGATATTGGCTTTCAAAACCTGTGTATCCATCTTCAAGCATTTTTTTAGATATTTCTAGATTGTTTTGCAGG
Source organism: uncultured Bacilli bacterium (assembly GCA_944329365.1). Lineage (GTDB taxonomy): Bacteria > Bacillota_I > Bacilli_A > RF39 > UBA660 > Coprosoma. The sequence continues at coordinate 5,819 of CALVIC010000005.1, read as the reverse complement.
TTACGAGCTTTTTCCTCGTCGGGATCCTTTTGCTTAATATAACGTCTTCTTAGTTCATTTAAAGCTTTAGTATAACTATCATTACTTGTTTGATTTGAGTCTAGGTCGATATTTTCTAATAGCTCTTCACCATCTAATACAGCTGCTTCTAAGTCTTCTATGTCTTTTTCGTACATTTCCATTGTAGTTATTTGTTTTTTCATATTTATTCCTCCAAACGTTTGTTTACTCTACTATATTTTTGAAGAGATGTCAAATTTGATTAAAAAAGTAGTGCCTACAAAAGCACTACAAATTGGTTAAGCGTTTTTGGTCGGTGTTTTCATCTTCTTTTTCTTTACTAATGATCTCACCATTAACGCTACTGTCTGATAAGGTTTCATTACCTAAGTCTTTAAGAAGGTTCTGAACTTGATAATGTTCATACATTTCAATACATTTTGGATCAAGGTATTTTCGCATATTTGAGTTATAAAGAAATTCAATATATGACAAAATAAATTTATTTTTACCTTCGATGTAATTTTCAGTGGTTTTTTCAACATCAGGATACTCTTTTAAAAACTCTGTTTTGACACCATTACTAAGCCAATCGTTTAAGACATAGCGAATACGATTTGCACTGGCTTCACAAAGGTCGGCTATTTGAATAAAATTGGAATAATTAAGGTGTCTTTCGGCAATACTAATTTGCGTCATTTCAGAGTTAACCGAATAAACTGCAAGGTTATAGTATTTACCTAAAGTTTTTCTAACTTCTGGATTTTCATCAAGATATTTTTCTCGGTTTTCTTTAGATAACCAATTTTCTAGAACAAAGTGAATGTTTTTAGTACATTTTTCACAAAGGTCTAAAACTTGGCCGCGGTTAGTTTCGGTAAGGCTTTTTTCAATCGATTTAACCTTGTTTACTTCCGCCTTTATAGAGTTTATACAAATTTCATAAAATTTCCTGTCGTCCTCCCCACTCATACATCTCACTCCTTAATATCTAAATTATACTATATTTTATTTCTTTGTCAAACTAGGATGAAATGATTTTGCTTAAAATTTGACACTTGTTTGCATTATTTTTTTCTTAATGATAGAATTATTTTACGAGGTGATTTTCTTTGAAGGCTGTAGGAATTATTTGCGAGTATAATCCGATGCACAATGGACACATTTATCATATTCAAAAGGTGCGAGAGTTATACCCAGATTATGTGATTGTTTTAGTGATGAGTGGTAATTTCACTCAAAGGGGGGACGCTAGTTTAATAGATAAGTGGAAGAAGTGCGAGATTGCCCTTAATTATGTGGATTTGGTCATCGAGCTACCGTTTGTCTATGCGACGCAGGCTGCCGATATTTTTACGAGTATGGGATGTGAGATTTTTAAGCATTTAGGTATTTCAGCGTTTGTGTTTGGAAGTGAGAGTAATGATATCGAGATGCTTAAGCGAATGGTTTTGATTCAAGATAGTCCGAAGTATCAAATGCGAGTTAAAAATTATTTGGCTTTGGGCAAAAATTATCCAACTAGTATGTCTTTAGCTTTAGAGGATTTAGGGGGCATGGCAATCAGTAAGTCTAACGATTTACTTGGTCTTGGCTATGTCAGAGGTTTTAGGGATACTAATATCGAAGTGCGGACGATTAAAAGAACAAATGATTATAATGATGAGTGTTTAACAGGAAAGATTACAAGTGCGACTAGTATAAGAAAGGCATTAAGAAATGGGGTTTCTGTTTGTGATTATGTTCCTTCAGTTACTTACGATAATTTGAATAATTTGCATTTTATGGATGATTATTTCGATTTGCTTAAATACAAGATTATAAGCGATGACGATTTAAGTAAGTATTTAGGAGTCGATGAAGGTATTGAAGGACGAATAAAAAAAGTTATTTTAGAGGCCAATAATTTAGATGATTTGATAAAAATGGTCAAGAGTAAAAGATATACTTATGTCAAATTAAACAGAATGTTTTTACATATTTTATGCGGTTTTACAAAGAGCGAGGCTTTACAGACGCGAAGACTAGAATATATTAGAGTTTTAGGTTTTAATCTGAGGGGAAAAGAGTATTTAAAGAGTATAAAAGATTACTCTAATATTCCAATTTTGACGAAATACGAAAAGGGTTTTAAGGCACTCGATATCGAAAAAAGGGTTTGTGCGATTTATCATATAAAAGAAGATGATGTTTTGGACGAATATAAACACAAGGTTATTATTCGCTAACATCATCTTTTTAGATTGTTTCAACTTTTAGGAAGTTAGTTGATTTTAATTTGTTAGTAACTGGGAAGCCCCCGGTTATAATGATTAAATCTCCCGGTTTTAGGTCCATAAATTCTTGGGCTTTTGTTTTACAAGTTTTAATTAATTCTTCTATTGTTTTATATGGTTTGACGATTTCTGGATAAACGCCATAATTTAAAGCGAGAGAACGGGCAATTTTTTCGTTATTGCAAGCAGCTAAGATATTTGTTTTCGGTTTTAGGGTGCTGACTAATTTAGCTGTGTAGCCGGTAGCTGTTGCGACAACGATTAATTTTGGATTTAAGAGTTTATCCGTGTCGATAACATTTTGAGCGATGGCTGACGGGATTCTGTCTTTTCTAGCATATGATTTTTGATTTTGATAATCGTAGTATTCTTCGGCAGATGTGCAAGCTTCGGCCATGTATTTAACAGCGTCTGCGGGATGGGTTCCAACAGTTGTTTCACCTGATAGCATAACGGCATCGGTTCCGTCTAAAACCGCATTGGCAACGTCGGATATTTCAGCTCGCGTTGGTCTTGCACTGGTGTACATTGAGGCCAGCATTTCGGTGGCGACGATGCATGTTCTTCCAACTGTACGGCATTTTTCAATTATTTGTTTTTGATAGATTGGAAGTTTATCCATTGGAACTTCGACTCCTAGGTCACCTCTTGCGACCATGATTCCATCACTTACTTTGATTATGGCATCTAAGTTTTTAATGGCGGCTTCACTTTCAATTTTAGAAATTAGCTGCATGTCTTCTCTATTTTCTTCTTTAAGGATTTCTCTGACAGCTAAAACATCTTCTGGACAACTAACGAATGATAGAGCAATAAAGTCACCATCGTTTCGGCAGGCGTAGATTATGTCTTTGCGGTCTGCTTCACTTATGAAGTCTAAGTTCAGATTAACGCCAGGAACGGCTACTCCTTTTCGATCTTTTAGGATTCCACCTTCGATAATTTTACAGTTTAGTCCTTTTTTGTTTTTGTCTATTACTTCTAGTTTCATCAGTCCATCTTCTAAAAGAATTGTGTTTCCTATTTCAATACTGTCTAGAGCGTTTTTATAGTTGACAGTAAAAGATTCTTCAGTACCTAGGATATCGTCTTTGACGATTTTAATGTTTTTACCTTTTTCAAGGTTAATGCTTCCGTTTTTAGTTTTACCAGTTCTAAAGTCTGGTCCTTTAGTGTCATATAAAATGGCAATGTGTTTGTTTAATTCCTCATTAACTTTTTTTACTAAATGCAAGGTGGTTTTTATTTCTTCTTCAGTGGCATGAGAGAAGTTGATTCGGGCAACGTTCATGCCATTTAACACCATTTGTTTGAATGTTTCGTATTTGGAACTGGCTGGGCCAATTGAACAGATTATTTTAGTTTTTTTCATAAAAGATTCCTCCTATTTTTGACATTTTGGACAGAAATACGTACTTCTGCCTCCTACTACTATTTTACTTATTTTTGCTGCGCATTTAGGACAATTTTCTTTGGTATGAACTAACAATTTAGATTGAAATCTTCCGTGAACTCCTTCACTTGATTCATAGCTTTTTATCGTGGTTCCACCATAGTTAATGGCAGTTTCTAAAACTTTCTTGGTGTTTTCAATGATTCTTTTTAGTTTTATGGTGGATAAATTAGAGGCTATTTCTTCGGGGTTTATTTTACTTAGGAAAAGTATTTCGTCGGCATAGATGTTGCCAATCCCAACGATAATGCTTTGATCAAGTAGTTCTGTTTTTACCGGTTTGTTTTTGAATTTTGACTTTAAATAATTAGGTGTTAGATTTTCATCCCAAGGTTCTAATCCGAGGTCCGAGAGTGGTTTGACATTATTGATGTTTTCTTTATCTAAAAGATACATTTTGCCAAATTTTCTGGTGTCATGGTATCTTAGTTCTGTTCCGTCAGAAAATGTAAAGGTTACGTGTTCATGCTTATTTAATGGGGCTTTTTCATGCTTAAAGAAATATTTTCCTTCCATTCGAAGGTGACTTAAAAGAAAATAATCATCAAGTTCAAACATGAGCCATTTCCCCCTTCTTTTAACGTCGTTTATGGTTTGGTTTTTTATTTTTTGTTTGAACTCTTTGGGTTTTGGATAGGCAATTATATTATCCCAGTAGATATTTGAAGCAATTATTTTTTTACCTATGACTATGTTTTTTAAGGTGTTTTTAACAGTTTCAACTTCAGGTAATTCAGGCATTATTTTTCCCTATAATCTGATTCTTTTGCTTCTATTATTACTGGTCCCACTTTCTTTTTGGTTTTAGTGTTTTTATTTTTTTTGAAGGTCTGAATGTTATCTTTAAATAATCTATAAAGAGTATATATTAATGTGCATATTGCTAGGAATAAAATAACATAGAAAAACATTGAAAAGAAAGCAAGAACGAGAACAACGCCTAAGATAAAGAGTAATATTTTTTTGAATGTATCCATTTAATCACCCGGGCCTTTCTTTTTAAATTATAACATGTTTAGTCCAGTAAATACAAGGTGGCGCTTTACGTAAAATGATGGATAATTAAGGAAAAATGGCTTGAAATATTGTTATATTATGATATATTAATTTTAGTGGGAGTTTTCCCATTATATTGTAACATTACTAAATATCAATAATTTGATTTGTATTAAATCTTAAGATTATATAATTTTGTTAAGTGTTAAATAATCTTTTTCCTTATTATTACAACCTTTCTTTATAACTCCTAAACAGAATGGGATGAATGTTACAATAGTTAGGCAGGCATTTATGTGTCTGTCTTTTTTGTTATTAGTAAAAAACTCTGAATTTAATCAGAGCTTATGTTATCTAAGATGTAGCTTCCATTTTCATTTTTGTAATTATATATTTTAATAGTTCCACTATCTAATGTTTTGTTTATTTTGTTTTTGTCATAGTCCCCTATTTCAATATCTTCTAAGTTATATACTTTTCCATTTTTGATATAACCTGATGAAATATATAGACTCAAAGTATTATTATCATTACTGTATCCATAGATTTTTGATACATTCTTTTCTTCGCATTCAGTTTTTGTTCTAGTTATTTCATTATTATTTAAAGTATAACTATATCCATCATATAAATAGTTATTTATTTTAGAAGGAATATCATCTGTTTTTAAAATTGTTTTTGCTTTATTTTCATATTCATCATATGGAATACTATCAGTTAGTTTACTTTCTTTATCAAGTTTACTAAATATTAGATAAAGTAGTAAACTATCATTTTCATCTTGTATATCTGTACATTTATTATTAGATTCTTGATATAATTTTTCAGCTTCTTTATAATTTACTATTTTTATTTTTTCTTTATCTTCTTTATTGTTAAATACAATAATTAATAAAGAGATAACAATAATTACTAATAAAGATATAAGTAATATTATTATTTTTCTTCTTTTATATTCTCTATGCATATTATCACTCCTATTTTATGTACAATTTCATTGTACACCCCCCCTCCCATAAAAATCAAGCTTGGGATGTTATCATTTTTTTAGACAATGTAAAGAGGGGGTCAAGTACCCATACTTGGATAGTGGT